>NZ_CAWQMW010000058.1:0-4885 GCF_963895965.1 Xenorhabdus sp. PB30.3
ACTGATTGAATAATTGATTAATTATCTATTTTTAAGGTTATTTGTAATATTAATCTTAAACAGGCATCGCTACCAACCTGATGGAACTTGCTAAATAGATTCTATGCTATGCCTGTTCTATTTTAATACTTATTTATGACAAAGTATAAATACCAATAACAGAAACTCTTGTTACATTACCATCCAACTCCTGGGCATGAACAAGTGCATTATCCTCCAGAATAGTTAAAAACTGAGCGGCCGAATTTTTCGTCATATCAATATCTATAGCAATCTGAGTGCTAACTAAAACTCCATCATTATTATCAAGACCGTTATAAACGACGATATATTTACTCATGTCTTATTCTCCTATTTATATTATCTCCTATACACTACATTGGCTATTTTCCTTTTTCCATATGATTAATTAATGGTCTATTTTTAAATTTCATCTAACAATATTTATACCTGAATTCTGGAATAATGAATCCGTCGGAAGTAAACTTTATCATCCCAAAGCATGCCACCGCTGAGAGACAGAACATCAACATATGTGTTTATAAAAGTGAGGACTGGGATGAGTAAACAGAACCATCAATATTTAGCTCAAAATACGTTCTATTGGTTTTTCGTGTAAATTCCTTCTGTTAATAATGTAGTTGTCTATGTCACAATGGCGTCTTAAACACAGCCTGAGGGTATTAAGGCCATGCTGTGAGAATAAATTGGATACAACTATGGAAGAAAATATACAACCCACACACCCACCTGAAACTGAAGGCTCGCATCTTCAGCGAAGCCTGACTAACCGACATATACAGCTTATTGCTATCGGGGGCGCTATTGGAACCGGCCTGTTTATGGGGTCAGGTAAAACTATTTCCCTTGCAGGGCCTTCGATCATTTTCGTTTATATGATCATCGGGTTTATGCTGTTTTTCGTGATGCGAGCAATGGGAGAGCTATTGCTTTCCAATTTGCATTATAAATCATTCAGTGACTTTGCAGCTGACCTTCTGGGACCATGGGCCGGTTTTTTTGTGGGCTGGACTTATTGGTTCTGCTGGGTGATTACCGGTATTGCTGATGTTGTTGCCATTACCTCTTATGTTGGGTATTGGGCACCTGGTTTCCCTGAATGGGCAACTTCTCTTTTATGCGTTTTGATTTTACTGACGCTGAATCTCGCAACAGTCAAACTATTTGGTGAACTGGAATTTTGGTTTGCGATGATCAAAATTGTTGCCATTGTTGCCTTAATTGTCATTGGTGGCGTATTGATTGGTAGTCATTTCCAGTCTCCCGCAGGGCATGTCGCTTCCCTTTCCAATGTCTGGGGCGATGGAGGCATGTTCCCTATGGGACTGAGCGGATTCTTTGCCGGCTTTCAAATCGCAATATTTGCTTTTGTTGGAATTGAATTAGTCGGAACAGCAGCGGCAGAAACCAAAAATCCGATGAAATCGCTGCCGAAAGCCATTAATGCCATTCCTGTCCGGATTATTACATTCTACGTACTCGCATTAATTGTCATTATGTCAGTTACACCGTGGCGTGCGATTGTGGCGGATAAAAGCCCCTTTGTAGAACTGTTTGTTCTGATCGGGTTACCTGCCGCAGCCAGCATTGTGAATTTCGTAGTACTGACTTCTGCTGCATCCTCAGCAAACAGCGGGGTTTTCTCTACCAGCCGGATGTTATTTGGTTTAGCTAAGGAAAGAAATGCACCAAAACAGTTCAGCCAACTTTCCCGGCGTTCAGTTCCTGCATCAGGTTTGATTTTTACCTGTTTATGCCTCTCTTGCGGCGTTATTCTGATCTATTTTATTCCCGATGTAATGCGTGTTTTTACATTGGTAACAACGATATCAGCCATTCTGTTCATGTTTATCTGGAGTATGATTTTGTGCTCCTATCTGGCCTACCGGAAGCACCGTCCTGAACTGCATAAAGCATCTGTTTACAAAATGCCCTTTGGTATTGTGATGTCGTGGGTTTGTCTGGCTTTTTTTGCTTTTGTCATAGTTCTTCTGTCGTTACAAGCAGATACCAGACAGGCATTAATTGCGACTCCTGTCTGGTTCATTATTTTAATGATCGGGTATCAGGTTGTGAAAAGGCGTAAAGCCCATCTCTGATTAGAGAAAAATGGCCCGTAATCCGGGCCATTTCTTATGGATATTACTGAGAATCCGCCATTTTTGTTCCCTGATGGAATCTGAGTTGCCATGCACCCAAGGCGGATAACTGCCAGATTGATGAGCGCAATGCTTCATTATATGACTGCCCTCGTTTATTCACTTCATAAGATTTATAGGTAAGCAACACAATATTTTTATCCAAAACCTGCATATTAAAATCTTCTGAAAAAATTTGAGGAATAATATTTATTTCTTCTTTTAAAAATTTCACCACAATTTTCTTCGTATAAATATTACCAGACTTCCCTATTTCCAGAAAATTATCATGTAGGATACTATTCAACTATTTAATATCATATCTTTTTTCTCCATGCAGGCTAATTTCAAGGTTTTTTATTATTGAAAGTATGGCTGAATTTTCCTGATTCATTGATACCCTTAGATTATAATAATTAAGAAAAAACAATATTATTTATTTTTCAGACATTATATTTACATTTAATGTTTTATCGGGTAATTATAGTAAAGTCAAATTCAGGAGAGGTATATATGAAAATTAAAATCAGATCTGCTGAAACTGAAGATGCTGAGCATTTTCAGCGAATTTTTGGTCATCCCGATGTTTATACCTATACATTACAACGCCCATGCCCATCTCTTGAAATGTGGCGTGAGCGTCTTAAGGATAATAGAATTCAGGGTGTATCCGACTTCGTGGCAGAAATAAACAGTAACGTTGTTGGCACTCTGGGGTTATATAGTTATCCCAACCCAAGACGCAAACATGTTATCAGCCTCGGTATTGGTATTGATTCTGATTATTCAGGCCGAGGTATTGGCTCAGAAATGATGGCGTTTGCTATTGACTATGTTTTCAACTGGCTCGGTTGCATCAGAATTGATCTGGAAGTCTTCACAGATAATGAAAAGGCAATTGCTCTTTATACTAAGTTTGGGTTTGAAATGGAAGGTATTCAGCGCAAAGCAGCCCTTAAACAGGGGCGGTACTGCGATGTTATGGATATGTCTCTAATAAATGAGCAGGTTTTATAAAGTCCCATTAGGACTAAAATAGTTATTTTCTTAAAAGAAAAAATATTTCTTTGCTGTAATCAATTTATTTTCTATATGTCTGGCCAGATAATCTATCAGCCAGACATGAACTATATTAAAAACCTCGTTGCAATATTTTGCACTCATATTCCTGTGAATTTAACTGGCTCTGTAACTGATTTATAAGAGTATCATGATGATTAAAATCACTATATATAAACAAATCAAGTGCAGCATAACTATATTCTGGCCATGTGTGGATAGCAAAATGTGACCCTGCCAATATCATTGCTCCACTGATACCACGTGATTTCGATTGATGAAAATGGTAATTAATAACATCAAATTCACACTTACGAGAAATATCAACCATCATATTCTCAATAGTTGATATACATTTCAATTTGTCACTTTCACAGTTTTTCATTTCTATGATGATATGAGTGCCAAACTGTCTTGTATCTGCAGGCAAATGGATTTTTTCTTGCCCCTGATATTGAAATTTGGTTCCGTTACACTTGTTACAACCTGTCTCTATCAACTGCTCTATGGTTAATATGTCTTTTCCATATCCAATCGTCAACCGGTTGTTACACGATTTACATTGATAGAATTTTATACGTGGATTAATCTCTCCAGTATATATTTTATTTGAATAATCAACATTACCTGAAATGGTTGGATATGTATTTTTTGTGACAGAAAGAATATATAAGTCACTGACATTACCTATAATACTCCCACCATAATATTTATTAAATTGTGGATAGATACTTTTGATAAAAAGATCCTGATCACTAAATAGTTTTTGAATCTCATGATTTTCTTTAGGTTTTTTTTGTCCAAACGATAATAATATTTCACTTCCCTCATTTTTAGAAAAGCTAATTGCTCTCGACAAAAATAATTTTAATCCACTAAAAGTATAGGGTGGATCTGTTAAAATTACGTCGAATGATCTGACATATTTATTTGGCTCCTTCAGATTTAAATACTCAGTATTAATCGTAAAGCCATTTTTCATTGCTACATCTTTAATAAATTCCAATAACTCTTTATCAATATCTTTAACATGAATATTTTTATTATCATAATGGCCCAGCTTTTTAAAAGCCATCATTAAAGCCACAGATGTCAAATCATCATCACCTAAAAAAAGAATTTTTTGTTTGAATACTATCGGGTTTTTGAGTAACAGCATTACCCTACGCACAGATGTATCCAAAGTGGCATGAGCCTGATCCAACAATACATTGACGCGAGGGCGGCTATCATATATAGGAGCAAGAAAACCGGCTAAATCATCTTTAAATTTTTCACTTGCCTCTTCTGAGGATAATGAATTATATAATTCAGAATCAACAAGCTTGTAATTAAGTTCATTCTGAATATATTGAATACCCTCTAATTTGAGTTTAAACACCCCTTTATTATCCGCAAAATTTAATTTTATAAGTTCTTTTTTAAATGCTGATACGAGATGAATAGGCAACCCTATTTTTAATGATAATTCTTTATTCGATACACAATCATCTAAATATAAATAAGAAAGTAACTTTTCCAGCACTTCAATAGGTTGTTCTAACTTCATATTATTTTTTATAGTACAGAGTATATTCATTTTAATCTCTTATATGGCTTTCAGTCCTTCATATCAATAATATAATAAAAATGATTACCTATTAATTCAGTTACCAGCAACATCAATA
>NZ_CAWQMW010000059.1:0-4679 GCF_963895965.1 Xenorhabdus sp. PB30.3
AGTTGGGGTATCGTACTCTACGTGAGAAGTAGAGATGGTGATACCACGTGCTTTTTCTTCTGGTGCGTTATCGATCTGATCGAATGCACGTGCGTTACCGCCGTAGGTTTTCGCCAGAACGGTGGTGATTGCAGCAGTCAGGGTAGTTTTACCGTGGTCAACGTGGCCGATAGTACCAACGTTAACGTGCGGTTTTGAACGCTCAAACTTTTCTTTAGACATTAGGTTGTCCCTCTAAGACACGGAATCGGTGGTTTCACCACATCAACCAAGCAATTTTGCTTGTTTTTAGATATCAACAGGAAGAAAATCAGGAGACAAGAACTAGGGAAGTGGTGCTGATAGGCAGATTCGAACTGCCGACCTCACCCTTACCAAGGGTGTGCTCTACCAACTGAGCTATATCAGCACATCTTGGAGCGGGCAGCGGGAATCGAACCCGCATCATCAGCTTGGAAGGCTGAGGTAATAGCCATTATACGATGCCCGCGTGAACTCGGCTACCTGACTTTAATCAGCTGTATTGTATCTCAAGTATTTTGTCTGGAGTATTAACTCGAGCAGAACACTCAAGATGAAAACTGGTTCATGGTGGTGGGGGAAGGATTCGAACCTTCGAAGTCTGTGACGGCAGATTTACAGTCTGCTCCCTTTGGCCGCTCGGGAACCCCACCTTTCCAAATTTTTAATGGTGCCGGCACCAAGAGTCGAACTCGGGACCTACTGATTACAAGTCAGTTGCTCTACCAACTGAGCTATGCCGGCATCAAGTGCTGCGCATTCTAGGTAGTATTCGTCTCTGATGCAACAAAAAATTTATTTTTTTTATTCTTTTGCTCACATTCCATTCAAACAAGGCTTTTTTGATGATTTTTTAATTAGATAAAGCGCAAATAACAGCCAATGACCATATGATTAAAGTATCAAGACGCAGGGTAAGCAGTCTATTTTTCAGGAGTGAGTAGCCATACCGATGCCGATTTTTTTTATTTTTTAAATTAAAAGTGGCTCCAAGACCCCTTATTTTTTCGCAATTTTGTATTTTCCATCAAAAAAATTACTAAAATGATAAAAAATTCTACGCCTATGATAGTTCAGCCGATATGATGAGATTTATTTTTTGTCGGATACGGGTGTGCAAGAGTACCCGTCCAACCTGCATAGACAGGCAGATGTTGGCTTATGAATGAGAAAGAACCTTTTTTAACTACTCCATATTTACAATTTGATCGTGAACATTGGGCAACCCTGCGTGACTCGGTGCCTCTAACATTAACAGCAGAAGAGTTTTCTGCCTTAAAAGGAATTAATGAAGATATCTCAATAGACGAAGTGGTTGAGATCTACCTACCATTATCACGTCTACTTAATTTTTATATTAGCTCCAACCTTCGGCGACAGGCTGTTCTTGAGCAATTTTTAGGAACCGGTGGGCAAAAGATACCTTATGTCATTGGTATTGCAGGCAGCGTTGCCGTTGGCAAAAGTACAACAGCACGTTTATTGCAAGCATTACTCAGCCGCTGGCCCGAACATCGTCGTGTAAAGCTGGTAACAACTGATGGCTTCTTACATTCTAACAATATCCTGAATGAACGCGGCCTAATGAAAAAGAAAGGGTTCCCTGAATCCTACGATATGCGCAGTCTGGTGAAATTCGTCTCCGATATAAAATCAGGAGCCGAAAAGGTTGCCGCTCCAGTATATTCTCATCTCAGCTATGATATTGTGCCTGATGAACAGCTGATCATCGAACGGCCAGATATCCTGATACTGGAAGGTTTAAATGTGCTGCAAAGTGGTATGGATTATCCCCATGAACCACATCATGTTTTTGTTTCTGACTTTGTTGATTTTTCTATTTATGTTGATGCGTCAGAACAATTACTTGAACAATGGTACGTCAGCCGTTTTCTTAAATTCCGGCAAGGCGCTTTTTCTGATCCTGAGTCCTATTTCCACAATTACTCTAAGTTAACAACGGAAGAAGCAATAAAGGTAGCATCTGATATTTGGCGAGAAATTAATGGACTAAATCTACAACAAAATATCCTGCCTACCAGAGAGCGTGCCAGCTTAATTCTGACTAAAGGCAAGAACCATGCGATTGAAAACGTCAGGTTAAGAAAATAATGCCAAAAAGCCGGAAAATATTTCCGGCCTTCTCATTAACAGCCTCTCAGGGAAATTTCACCACCAATATAAGGTGTGACTATCCCATCGATATCAAGCAACAAAGCTCCTTGTTGATCAATGCCACGAGCTATGCCATAAATTTCTTGTTCACCAATTATTAATTTCACAGGACGATTCATAAAATTATCTAATTTAAACCATCTGGGAACAAAAGATTGCAATCCTTCATTTTCAAACTGAACTAACGCCTTCTTCAGTTCAGTAACAATCTCAGTAACGAGTTTATTTCTTTCAACAGTCACTCCGGCCTGCTGTAAATTAGTCCACTGTTGATTTATTATCTTTTGCTGCTCGCTACTCATCGAGATGTTCATGCCAATACCAATGACAATCTGAGCCGCATCTCCAGTCCTTCCCATTAGCTCAACTAATATACCTGCTAGCTTTTTGTCATCCAAATATAGATCATTAGGCCATTTAACTTTTACCTTTTCAGCTCCCTGACGATTCAGAACTTCTGCGATTACGATACCCACAACCAGACTCAATCCAATCGCTGCAGCAGGTCCTTGCTCTAATCGCCAGAACATAGATAAATATAAATTACGGCCGAAAGCAGAAACCCATTGCCTTCCACGGCGACCTCTTCCTGCATATTGATATTCTGCAACGCAGGTATCACCTGAAGTAAGTTCTGTTAATTTATCTAACAAATATTGATTAGTAGAATCAATAACTGGAATAACTTCAATTCGATTTTCAGGCAGATAGTTTTCAATTATATCTTTACTAAGGAGATTCATTGGTACAGGAAACCGATAACCCTTACCTGGGATCGTCAGTATTTCCACACCCCATTCACGAATAACCTGAATATGTTTATTTATTCCTGCCCGACTCATCCCTAGCTTCTGGCCCAATTGCTGTCCTGAATGAATTTCACCATCTGATAAAATTTTAATTAACTTTAATGGAGTACTAACGTCTTTCATGAAATACATTCCACCGCATCTATTTCACCTACATTACCAATGAAACGGACTTCCGGTTCTAAATAAATATTGAATTTTTCAGCTACTTGCTTGCGAACATAGGCAGCCAAAGCAATAACATCACGTCCTGTCGCATTGCCTTGATTGATTAATACTAATGCTTGTTTCTGGTGAACTGCCGCATGACCAATGTGATACCCTTTTAGGTGACACTTATCTATCAACCAGCCCGCCGCTATTTTTACACTATGTTCATTATGATGATACTGGGGACAATCAGGGTAATCAGATTTAATTTTCTCTGCCAATTCTGCTGATATAATTGGATTTTTGAAGAAGCTTCCTGCATTTCCTGTGATCGCAGGATTTGGTAATTTACTCTGACGTATTTCACACACTGTATGAAAAATTTGCTCTGGTGTTACATCATTATGCGAGAATTTTGTTAAACCACCATAAGTTAGTATTGGTTTCCATACTTTATTCAGCCTTAAACCAACCGCTGTAATTGCATAACCATTACTATATTCATGTTTGAAAACACTATCTCTGTAAGCAAATCCACATTCATTTTCCATCAGGCGGATCTGCTTTCCTGTTTTCAACTCAATTAAATCAACGTATTCACAGACCTGTTTGAACTCAATTCCGTAAGCCCCGATATTTTGGATAGGTGCAGAACCCACATTTCCGGGAATAAGAGCTAAATTCTCCAAACCATAGATCTTACGTTTAATTAAATGAAGAATCAGCTCATGCCAATTTTCACCCGCACCAACATGAATATTCCATGCGGTATCCGATTCCTGTATATCAACACCAGTAATGCGATTCAATATCACAGTGCCTTTGAAATCTTCAGTGAAGAGAACATTGCTCCCTCCACCCAGTAATAGGATAGGCTGATTATTTTCTACAGCCTCTTGCCACAAAGCTAGAAGTGATTCAACAGAGGCAGCTACGCTAATACGATCGGCATTTGCAGATATACCAAATGTGTTAAATGTTTTGAGTTGGGTTGATTTACAGACAGGCATTCAATTCAGGCTCAATAAGTAATTTGACTGTAGTCTAGCAGACTCTGCATTTGAAAGATAAGTCAGTAAATACCTATCATGAGGATAGAAATGCAAAAAGCCACTCAAATGAGTGGCTTTTTGACTGTATATAAAGCTTGGCAGTTCCCTACTCTCACATGGGGAGACCCCACACTACCATCGGCGCTACGGTGTTTCACTACTGAGTTCGGCATGGGGTCAGGTGGGACCACCGCGCTATTGCCGCCAAGCAAATTCTGTTTTATTTGCCGAACATATTATTCATGGTGCTGATACCCAGATTCGAACTGGGGACCTCACCCTTACCAAGGGTGTGCTCTACCAACTGAGCCATATCAGCAAATGCTGAAATAAAAAGTGTTGCCATCTTGGCAACACTGATAAATTGATGTCTGGCAGTTCCCTACTCTCACATGGGGAGACCCCACACTACCATCGGCGCTACGGCGTTTCACTGCTGAGTTCGGCATGGGGTCAGGTGGGACCACCGCGC
>NZ_CAWQMW010000060.1:0-4576 GCF_963895965.1 Xenorhabdus sp. PB30.3
GGCTTCTTTAAATTTGGCTCCTCCAACTGGACTCGAACCAGTGACATACGGATTAACAGTCCGCCGTTCTACCGACTGAACTATGGAGGAATTGCTGTGTTCCTGAGAACGGGGCGAATATTAACGACGAACTCAGGAGGTGTCAATGCAAAAATTAGATTTTCCGGACGCTTGCTTATCATATGAGCGCATTGCTATAAAATTATGCTATTTTGCTGAAATTACATGCTTTTGTTCAACTTGATAAGGTTGAAAGTAAGGTGATTGCTCTGAGCATGCGATCATAAAAACATCATAAAAGCATATTCCGTTCTTTTTTATAATGATTTGTTTGATTTCGTTTTTCACTTCATTGGGGATATTCGGATGACCGAGTATTGTATTGACGGCATTCTGAGATACCTTTTCATCGACAAACCACTCGCCGTTATAACAAACACGTAAATCCAGCACATCAATATCGTCAAAATGGTAAACGGGTTTGATATCGAAAAGAAGAACGGCCGCCATAACAAAAAAAAGAGCAGTAAATAAAAGCAGTGACCAAGTGCCAAAATAGGGGGCATACCACATCAGTACAGCGAGGAAAACATAAGCAACGATCATAGCTAAAAACAGGTATGGATGCTGATGAATAAAGATACTATTAAAATGTACTTTACCATCCCTACGTTCTGCGAGATTGATCCGCTCTAGGTCCTGAATCAATATCTGTTTGATGATGTTCATAATACCAGCCCAATTATTGTAGAAATCAGTTATCGAATTAAAAGTACCCACCTTTCCAAGGTTATCATGCCGGGTGTCTCCATCTGTATAGCAATTACTTCTTTTAATTTGTAAAACTGTTATTGTTCCTGATGATCACGAATATTTTTGTTTAAGATAAAAGTTGAATAAATCAAATAAAAGCATAAATACATCTATTTATTAGGTTATTCTGTTCTAATATTGAGCGTCTAAAATTTTTTTAGATCTATAATCCATAAAAAGGTTGCTATTCCGGTTCGGTCATGCGTTAATGCGTTTGGCCTGATTAACAGACCTACTTTATGTACGACATCTTGAGTTAATGCGTTATGTGTAAGTGCTATCTTGATTAGCCTTTGTAGACCGTTTCCTTCTTAGTGCCCCATAAGTAATAGCTGATAATGGCCAACACATGCCCAAGGTGGCGAGTTTTTTTTGATATATAGGAAAGACACATGTCTGACAAAATGAAAGGTCAAGTGAAGTGGTTCAACGAGTCCAAAGGTTTTGGTTTCATTACTCCAGCCGATGGTAGCAAAGACGTATTCGTTCACTTCTCTGCCATTCAAGGTAACGGTTTCAAAACTCTGGCTGAAGGCCAGAACGTAGAGTTCACCATTGAAAACGGTGCCAAAGGCCCAGCAGCAGCAAACGTAACTGCTATCTAATTTGCCTTTATACCTATTTGTTAAGCTCGCCATGCTAAAATGCCTTGGCGGGCTTTTTGTTTATTAGATTATCTTTAATGAAAAAAGTAATCATAATATATTAAACAATAGTTATTATTTTATTAAACAAGTCTACAAGAATACCTTTCTTTTAATACCATTTAATAAGTGAAGCCTTTACTTATTAATCTTACCTGATTATAATTTCGTACTGGTTTTATTTTGGAGCTAATCATTGGACAGTCAAAGTTTAAAATTAAATAAAAGCTAATCGGTAATCTGTTAATTTTCAATGAATTTACTGCTTGCCGAATAATGGTGGGCGATGCTACTTCAGTTTCATGAGTTGTACTCACCCGAAAGATGATGCGGTACTGTAGATCGGCTATTCAGATCACGAAAACAGTATCAAAGAGATATATCGGGGTATCTATGGTACTGTTATATACTCATTCCTTATTCCCTCCGGGAACACATCAATAATCAGATTAAGTCTGATGCTTCTTCTATTACTCACGAAAAGAGAAATAATTTATTTCTTCTGGTAACCTGCTACGCATTAGTTTAATTCAAAAAGATGACCAGCAGTTACATGCTTACGCTTGTAAGAGTAAGTGTTTTAATTGCAGATTTGAAATTATGAATTACTAAGTTAGTTAGCTAAGTAGCCATTTAGAAGAATATTTATCCATTTTATATTATGGAGGATGTTATGCAATTAACATCTATTGCAATTCATTTGCTTTCGGCGATGTGTTTCGGTGCACTGATTGGGGCGGAACGTCAGTGGCGTCAGCGTATGGCGGGGTTAAGAACCAATGCGTTAGTCGCAACTGGTGCTGCGGTTTTTATTCTTAGTTCAATGTCCGCTACCTCTGATGATAGTCCCGGACGTGTTGCTGCACAAATTGTATCCGGCATTGGTTTTCTTGGTGCTGGTGTGATCATGAAAGAGGGAATGAACATCCGCGGATTAAATACTGCGGCAACATTATGGTGTTCGGCGGGAATTGGCGTTTTGTGTGGGTTGGGTCAATACTGGTCTGCTACTATTGCAGTTACAATAATTTTATCTGCAAATATTTTACTCAGGGAAGCTGCTCAGAGAATCAATGCTCAGCCACAACAGCAGGCATTAGATTTAGATCAGAGTTATAAAATTCACATTATTTGTGATATTGGCGATGAGATCCTGATCAGAACGTTGATCCTACAGGCAATTAATGGATTAAATGTCCGGCTACAGTCATTAAGCAGTGCTGATACAATTCAACCGAACCGGCTTGAAGTGTGTGCAGAAATACTGGCAACTCCGGATAAGCAAAAAGAGATCGAATCGATTGTTTGTCGGGTGAGCTTAGAGAAAAGTGTCAGTTCCGTTAACTGGAAAATTGCCTCCGAATTACCTGCTTAAAATAATTTGAAACCATAAACAGAGTGTTACCTGTTAAACAATACAAGTTATTAATAAATAAAAATGTAAATGATATTGATTATCACTATTATTTATTAATAATCGTGGACTGTATGCTATTCAGGTAACACCAAAATCTTTTATACCTTTGTCTTTTTAGTTATCTCCTCACTGGCAGCGCTCACTTCTTCTACTGTTTACAAACATACCGTTATTTATACTCTCCAGAGTTAATGAGAGATTGAAATCTCTCACCGGAAAACAGCCTTTGACTGAGCAAATTCTTTTCCGATGAATCTGTTGCTCTGCTGCCATTGTTATGCAATCCAAAAATCCATGAAGTATAGTCTTCTGCACAGCTACAGAAAAATTGATGAGTTACCTTGTCATTACTCTCTTCGAAAATTATCAATTTTTGTTCAGGATCTTCGGTAAGATCATCAATTAATTTGCGAAAGTGTAGTAGGGGAGCAGTCATTTGTTTGCTGTAATGTGCCGCTAAAGGAACAACTTACTTCTTTCACTGAAGAAAATCACAACAATATCATGGAGCAGGTTGACTATTACAATGAACAAGGTTTCAGGGTGTTAATCTTAACAATCCCGGAGTTAAATTCTGATGAAGTGAAACATTCACTTTCTGTTGCTGATGAGAATAGCACAGTGTTTAGGTTAAGTAGGCGAATATAATTCTGCTGCTATAGCTAAAACTCACTATGAAGCGGATTTAGATACTGGAAATATTCTTAATCGCTTTAATATTGAGTGTGTGAGTGATGAAAACCTTTTAAAAATAGTGGAATTAAATGTAGATCTTTATCAGTGAATATTTCGGAAAAATACGCATCAAAAAGTGACGATAAAATAATAATTATGCAGTTGATCTATCTGATGATGCAATACGTCATGTACTACATATCGGGTCACTAGTGTTGGTATTTTTGTTGATAATGCCATAGATATCACAAAAGGATTCTTAGATCTCATTTTTCCTGAGAAGAATCCTAAGGGATTAGAAAAAGGAGTAATAAAGGATACGAAAACGTTTGGGAATATCATTATCTAATAAATATGGTTGCTTGATCTGCTCCTGTGAATGTATTTTTAGGGAGGATAGTCAGTGCATTTATTCTATTTTTATCTATCTGGGCCATTGATTTGCTTGTACAAAACCTAATGTACGATATTTCACAACTGTTTTACGATAGGGAAAAATGAATAAAGTATTTATTTGAGAATGCCTCGCAAATGAGATAATAACCTGTCTGCCATTTTATGATCCTGAGTGGATCGATTCCTGGAATATCTGTTGTGATGAGATATATGCTTGCAGTTAATTGTGTAGAATGTCAGGTAGGATCTGCTGAAGAAATTTGCAAAACAGAGGGTTATGGCCACTTAAATTGTACATATGCTATTCAGCTCTAAACTCATTGGTATAAAGCACACCAGCACTACTACTTTACCTGTATTATTGATAGCATTAATAATTATTTAACTAACCATTTGCATGTAGCACTCATTATTCAATGCGTTAATAGGATAGAAATTGTTATCCTAAAAATATTTTTTAGCGAATTGAGAATTTCATAAGTAGTGTATTGTGGTTAGCATTCTAAAATGATCTTATCTTCACCATTTTGGTGAATGGTTATGAATAATCCTCATTAATTGGTATCTTGTTCTATATTGATTAAGAAAATGGCCCATGTAATTTTTATACTATTCACTGCCAGTATTAATG
>NZ_CAWQMW010000061.1:0-4293 GCF_963895965.1 Xenorhabdus sp. PB30.3
GATTTCCCCCGTCATCATGCCTTTCATTTCACTTTCCTCTTGAATCAATTTCAGGCGGTTATTGGTGCCAGTGTGAGTGAGCATCCAGCGGATAACCGTTTGCATCACAGCCGATGTCCTGACCGCGCTTCTCGATACGCTGTTTAGTCGAGTTATGATGTGAGGCGCACAGTGACTGCCAGTTCTTTTTGTCCCAGAATAAACGCTGCGCCGCTTTGATGGCCGCGCTGTGACGAGTATTCATGGCGTCTTTGAGTTTATGCGGGACTATGTGGTCTACAACGGTGGCGGCGGTTAATCTGCCCTGCTGCCGGCACATCACACACAGGGGGTGGTGTTGCAGGAAAGTCAGCCGGGCTTTATTCCATTTACTGCCATAGATACGGGATGACATGAAATGCCCTCCATAAAGCAAAAAACCACCCGAAGGTGGTTAGTTATCAGATGTTAAACATAGCCTCTTCTGTACATATCAAGAAAATCGGGTACTTGAGACCAAAGGATACAGAAGTAATAGGATGAGACAATAAATACCCCTCCGAGCAAAATGACAATCAGCCAGTGAAGTGACGTGTCATTTTTCTTACCATCTATGAATGTAGCTATTACTCCAATTAATGAGCCTATTACTGCAACCGTCGCTGCAATCGTCATAACAACATAAATAATCAGGACCATTCCCATAACGACCAACTCCCTTTGTTTATTAATCTCATTGAAGTTTTAGTCTACTTAATACTTAGGTTGCTGTCAGTGTCCTAAAACACAGGTAATGCACGATAATCGGACTTTGCTTTTCTGTATGGCGATCACGACTCTGTGAATCAGGATGGCAATACAGGCCGTCTCTCCGGCTGTCACATCACTTCGTCTGCCTACAGCGGATGTTGCTGATAATGACCTGTTATTCTCAGGGGCATGGGTTATTTTTGATTCGGTCAGTACGCTCGATGAAAAGGAGACATGTCATGGCTAATACCGACAGACAGCGATAACCCGGCGCAAAGGGATATCGGTATCGATACACCTGAAGAGGTGCGCACAAAATAGAATAGTTAAAACAAGGAATTAAGTCGTTTTGTCCAGCCCTTGTGTCCAAATAACACATTGAAAGGCAATGGGTTTATGACTTTTGTCCAGCATATAAATTAACCCTAGCCATATCTCTACAGTTGAAATAAAAATGCCGCCAGTTCGTATGCGTAGGGTACGCGGTGAGAACGAAGTGGCAGCATGAGTTATCGGTATTCCTTTAACCACTCAAGGAATGAGTAAAGAAATATTGACTTTAATTTCATGTGTTAATCAATTGTTAAGAATTATTCGCTTGTTGTTACGGCGTGATGGGTTTATCAGGTTCTGTGATGATAACGTTGTAAAAGATGCGGAGAATAACTATGAAAAAATATCTTCTTCTTTGCTTGGTAGCTGTCACGGCACTTTTAGCTTCAATGCAGACTTATGCTACGGCTTGTTCTGTGTTATATCCTGTAGGTAGTGATGACTGGAAGGAATGCACGGCATTATGCCTATTAGACCCTGCTGTAATACTATGTTTGTAATTCTAAAATCAGTAGGACGGCACTCCCACCGTCCTTTCACCCACATTGCGTCCTAACATAAATCCTGCAATCCACTTATTTTTCCGTTGGACCCAAGACGTATTCCTTTCCGTCTATGTTGAAGTGAAGGTGAAATGGAAGCTTAGGAGTGGTGTAATCACCATTACGATACATTGCTAGTATCCTCCTTCTAAAATACTGTCCTTGGTCTATACTTAGATTAATCACGTTGCTCATTTACCTCTCCCACATTCAGTTTTAACGTATTCTTGCAAATATCTCAGTTTTGCCCGGTCGTTGATGATGTCTTCTCGGATATCGAGAACAGCTTGTCCAGTTTCTCTAGGGAGTTCGACGGTGGTTGCATCGCCCACGCTGACGGAGGGAGTGGCTTCAGACACGGGACAACTGGCTTTAATGCGCAGCTTGCGACGACCAGCGGCAACATCAGCCCGAAGAGTGTCAATTTCAGTCTTGGCATTGGCGAGTTCCTGAGTGTGAGCCTTATCTAGCTCTGCAAGGTGTTTGATTTGCTCTTGCTGCTTACCTATGGCAATGACCTGTTTGTCATACTCTAGCTTTAAGCTGGTGTATGCTTCGGCCTTGTCCTGATACTCACTGTAATAGAACCAGAACAAGCCAGAGACAATCACCAGAGCAATTAGGGTGAAGTACTGGCTGTTGAGTTTCATCTCACCGCCTTATTAGGTTCGTGTTGTTTTGCCCTTGCCTGTTTCAGCCAGAACAAGATCAAGAACTAAGTCGGTAGCCTGTCCGATTAAGCCTCTTATCTTGCTTTCATGTTCAGGTCTGACCTTCTTCCATTCATTGAGTCCCGTACCAAACACACTAGCGAGCTGCTTGTCTCTTTTTAACTCAGCACAGGCCTGATTCAGTTCTGCCATCACGTTACGTTTACGGGGATTAACAACGACCCCTTTTGTCCAGTATGCATAAAGTGCATCGTCGCATTCATTTTGATAACGGATAACGTTATCTCTGATTTCAGGTTTAACTTTGTTGGGGCTGATAGTCGCTAACCAGCCAGCAAGTTTACGCAGAGCAAGGCAGACTACATCTCTACGCTGGTTATCCCCGGGAAGCTGCATTGTGATATTCACAACGCAGGTACTAAACCTTTGTTTTATCTTGGTATATTGTGAAGCCCAGTCCATCCCCATCCCTTCAACAATGGGTCTCATTGGCACGTAAGGCTCATTGTTGTATTCCACAACATAAAGTTCATCGTTATAAAAAGGGACTGTAATTGTATGCATCTCGCGTATTCCTATAGAAATAAGAGCCTGCTGACGTAGAAATATCGCCCATGAGAGGTCGCCACCTAGCGATACTTCTCAGGCTCTATTTCGATAAGCTCATGATTGGATTTGGCGCACGTCAGTACACCGATAAAAAGAAGCCCCCGCAAAAGCGAGGCTCAGAATTCAAAGTAGATTTTTTCGAATATCACGTAGGATCTCATGATAAAAACATCTGGCGTTCAGATGCCCTACGCTTAGTCAGACCGTTCATTACCTTACCTGCTGCCTTATTCCATCTCTGAAATTCATCGGCTGCACCTTGGTAGTCGCCGGTATTGAGCTTCTTCAGCAAGGTAGAGCGAGCAAAGTTACCCGCACCGCAATTGAAGATAAACGAGCACAAGGCATCAAACTGTCCCTGAGTCAGTGATACCTTCACGGCGGATTCAAGGGTAAGGTAAATAGGCTGAAGGTCATCATGCAGGAATGCGTCGGCCTGCTGCTCGGTAATGACTTGTCCCGGCTTAACGTCTTTTGTGTGACCGTAGCCAATGGTCCACGGAGTACCACCAGTAGCCGGATCGGGATAGGCTTTCAGTTTCAGGCCTTCATATTGCTTGATGAAGCTCAATCCGTTCTCGCTGATTTTCATCAGATGTTCCCCCGCTGTTGTTCGTCTTCTGCCAGTAGCCTGATAAGCCGGTAACGTTTGTATAAATTAAGGTGATCACAAATCCTTTTATGCTGACGCAGAACTTTCAGAAAACGCATATCAGCTCGCCACCAGTTCCGCAATTTACGCAGCGCCCACCAACGGCGAACCTGATAAAACATTACAACCAGTGGAAATATCTTCACACCGTATATTTCCTTAATCATCTGTGGACACCTGTCAGTCGGTTCCAAAAATACGTAAGGGCGATACTGCCCATTGCCACGCACATGCCTGCGCTGGCGAATGTCATGTATAAGCTCAGCCCCGCCTCCAAACTGATAAAGCCCCCTATCAGTCCGGTAAATCCTGAAACAATGACTTGGGCAAATGCCCCAAACCAACTCCAGCGGGCGTTGCTGGTTTTTATATCAATGATGTAGCGGACTATCCCGCCCCATGCAGAAAGCAGCAAAAGTATCAGCCACTGAGACAGCTCAAAGCTGCTTGGGTCTTTATTTGGCATACGCATATTTCCACCCCATCAGAACAATGGGCGTCCGTGGGGTGAGTCTGTGGTCGCCCCTGTGAGTTGTAGTGAATAGGTTGCCAGCCGCAATAGGAGATACTGAGGTTGTAGGAGTGATTGCGGTGGCAAATTTAGAGTGATTTATTTGCCTTCTAAATCCTTTCTAGATTGGCTTTCTAGTTGCTTATGGACATCTTTATTTATGAGATCAGATGCATAAGAGTAAAAAACCCTCAGAATTACCTTTGATGATAAATACAATATATATATCTGTATTAGATATATAGC
>NZ_CAWQMW010000062.1:0-4197 GCF_963895965.1 Xenorhabdus sp. PB30.3
AAAGCGGTCAGTACCGCCGCAAATCGGGCAAGCGCCGTGTTTGCCTTTTGCCGGAACATCAACACCACAAGCAGGCAACAGGCTTTGCCAGTGATTGATGGCTGATGTTTTCACTGTTCGAATAACATCTAACGGGCGGCTTTTCTGATTATTATTTCCCTGACTCATGATCACTCGTCCTCGCCATTAACCGCTGCATAGAGCGAATAGTAAACTTCCTGATTAATATCACAGGCTAGCGATAGCAAATCGTGTAACTCTTCCGAACAGTGTTGGCTGACCTGCTCAAGAATGACCTCATATAAAGAAGTACATAAACCCGCACGAAATGAAGCCTGGCCTAATGGATCGGATTTTCTGTATACAATGCAATTAACTAATTTATTCACTGGATTCTGTGGGGCATGTTTCGATAGGTCGCGATAAACCTCCTGATGAATGCCGTGTGCCAATGCAATCAGATTATTTAAATTGATTTCGCATTCACCTTTGGCCTTTTTGGTAATGAACGTGAAAAGTGAAATACCCAAACCTGCACGATATAACGCCTGTTTTAGTGAGATAGGTTTATGACTCATGGTATGCCCCCTGACATAATGCGAAGATCAAAGAGGACATATCAGCCAGCCGCTGAGTGCCGGATGTAATAAGGAATGTAAATTTAAGGCGAGTTTGGTTAGACTGTGTATCAGCCATAGCATTAGCTCCAATAATGTTGTGGTCAGACGCCCTACATGTGTTGCGATCACTGTGGGGCGTTGTTCTATTAGGCTCTGCCGTGATAAGGTGTGTACCTAATGTATATGATACTATTCCGATAGGTACACACATGTCAACGGTAAAAAGAGATAAAAGCCCTAAAGGTGAAGGCAAAGCGCCAGCTTTCCAAATACGGATGCAGCCTGAATTTAAGAAACAATTATCAGAATTAGCCAAAAATGAAGGCATGAGTCTGGGAAATTGGTTTAAGGAATTAGCCCGTAAGGAATTACAATCACAGGGAATTGAACCCAAAGGTTGAGCCGCCCGGCAATAAACCCAGTTATTAATTAATCCTCTCAAAAAAGTAACTATCTCAAATTGGTGACTCCTTAAATAAAAGGAGTCTTTATAGTTAATAACCGCCATCACATCCCTTATCCGAAAAAATCAGATTATTTTTAGAGTGAGTTTGTCCACTACCAATTAAGGCAGTTAATTTTTCCATTACGTTATTATTTAATTGGCAGGTTTACGGCTATATGGATTATTTATATTTTCTACGATTGGCAGATTTCGTACGGCATGAACTAATCCTAGTCTAGTAACATGTTGTTTAAAAAGCACTTTATCTTTTGGGGAAGTGCTTTTTTTATTTTTGTTTATACAAATATTTATACACGGAAAAATTCTTATCTCCGTCGGAGATAAGCAAGTAAGCAATGGGAAAACTTGGAAACAAGTAAAAAGCCATGAGAACAAGGGAAGCGCCTTTGTTATCTCAGGGTTTAAAATTTCAGATAGTGATTTTTTGCTATATAAACAGGAACCACATCTTCAAGAATCTTTATCAGCTGTGGATCCATATAAAGATAATCATCAGGAATATCGAGAACATGGATCGGCTTATAGGTAAGCAAACGGGAAAACACAGCTTTTAACCGATTTTTATGCTTCTGTTCCATGACACAAATAATATCAGCCCAACGAATAAGATCAGGTGTCACCTGCTTTTTGGCACTACTGCTTGTACCAGCAGATCGAACAGACCAGTTTACATCATTACGCCATATTTGCTCTGCTGTCGGACTACGCCATTGATTGCGACTACAAATAAATAAAATATTCATAAATCCTTAAGGGCATTCCGCGTTAACACCACATAACTAAACAGAGGGAGAGGGTATATCATAGCTAATTGTTTGACTCTTTGCTAAGCTCCTATTTCACCTATTACCCATATATTCCTTATTTTTATTAAATCCATCGGACGCTAATAGTACTGAAAGTAAATAGCCAATAATAAAATTTCAGTTTATCGCTATTTCATTAAAATCAGTGGGTAAACATAATTAATTGGGATTATTAATATAATAAGTTATTTATTTTATATTAGTAAAATATAAATTTCACCATTAGAATAATGAACTTAATTAAGAACACACTAACTCTCTTTTCTACTCTTCCTATATCAGATAGTTTATCATTCAATTAAAGCCATAAAAAAACAGTTTTAATTTTATAATATAGATAGGTTTCGATTACTCATTCAGGATATTATTTTTATGTCAGATAAATTAATAGATACATGGATTGAATTGCATAATTCAACATCAGAAGAGCAAAAGGGAAAACTTTTTATTGAGTTTTTAAATTTATTTCATTCCTCAGATTTTTGGCTTATCAGCCCCATTTCTGAGGAGAAAGGTGCCTACTCGTTTTCGATAAAGCAAGATCCTGAGTTTCATTTCAGACCTTATATTGTTGCTTACCTTTCGGAAGAAAATCCGGCTTCATGGCATAATGCAGAATCTATCGATAATGATCCTGAAAACCTTCATCAATTCGGTGCTGAACATTTGTACTATCTTATTGATGAGTTTCAATGTGATCTCGTTATCTACAATGGTGATAATTACATTATCTTTGATCAAGATACCCTGACACATATAAAAAATTCGGCTCAAACTACAGATGATCTACCAGAGGAAAGAAACGAGATATATCTCCCTCATAATCCACAGCCTTTTTTAACCTCTGATTGGGGCATGATACTAGGTGCTCCCTATGCCTACTTTAATGGATGGAGTTGTAATGATTATTCTCCAGAAGAGGATGACGCTGGTTTGTCATCAGCCTGGGGAATTGAAAATCGGCAAGATCTAGTTTTCCAGTTATTTAAACTAATGGTTAACGGGCATGCTGCTGATTATTACAAGATGCGAGATGAACTCAGTGAATTATCAAAACCGGAATTTGATGAAATTTTAGCGGGCATTCAGCAAAGTGATATGAATGCATACGATAAGCAGGAAATCATCTGGCGTTATACCATGATGTATGACAATGAAAACGATATTCAAAATATCCAATATTTGGCATGGGACTATGTTCGTTTCAGTATGTTGTGCCTGAACGGATGCAAACTGCAATATATCACGGAACAGGAAGCTAAAAACTGGACGCTCATGCTCGCCCCACTGTTACGAATGGTTTATAGCGGATGGGACGATCTGTGGTACCACTTTGCGCTCACACGCTGGTTTTGGGCATCCACTGATGAAGGCTGGGCTGAATGCCAGTCCGAGTATATTGGTATTATTCGTGCACTGCTGAATGATCCGAATAGCCCAACAGTTGCGATCAATTGGAATAGCGAGTTACCACCAATCGAAACCCACTCATTTGCTCAGGCACTAACTGAAGTTTTAGCCGAACAAAACCCAGATGCTGAGGTTAATTTTAATGAAGTGCATGATGCCATTAGAGAACAAGTCAGGGCTGATGAGCCATAAGCCGTCAAAAACCAGTTGCTATCTGTGTTCACTGATTATGCAATCCACTTCGGCAACCATATAAGTATAAACGCCAGCACTATCTAGCTGGCGTAATTTTGCTCTAAATTATCGCATCTTATTACTATCCTGAATAAATATTTAATCCTGGTGAACGTATTATCTCTCAAATGTCACTATTGATATTTCATACAGATATTCTGAATTAGATGGGGTGAAAACAAGTTAAGTGGCGATAAATCAGGCAGTATATGCCGTTAGATGAGAAAATTATCGGTTATTAAATAAGGTTTATTTTTCAGCTTATATAATAGGCTGAATTAGATAATCTTCACCATCTCTTCATACAAAAATCCTAATTATATTAATATGCGCATTGTCAGATGACGAGATAGAAATCAGTGTCTTTTACTTACTTTCAGCCAATTTTATGAGGAAAGCTCTAAATAAACAGCTTTTCTAACAATTGAGTTTATAAAGTAAACACATGTAATTAAATAAAAAATATCCCACTTGCACTAATAAATTTAATTCATTGATTTTATTTGAAAAATTAAAAAATGGAATCGAATTATTGATAAAAAAACGAACTGTATCTGAAATGTTCAAAAGTGCGAGTAAACGGAAATTTTATGCGAAATAAAAGTCAATTTAGTGGAAAAGGTTTTTATAAGTAATATTTTCTAATTAAAATTTTTAATTT
>NZ_CAWQMW010000063.1:0-3842 GCF_963895965.1 Xenorhabdus sp. PB30.3
GCGTGCCTTACCTTCTTCTGTGTGGGCTACGGCTGCGCTACCGACCGAAACAAGCTGTTTATATTCATTGCTGCGAGTGGTCTTAATCGTACAAATCCGGCGCATAACCGACTCATCAGCCAGTTGCTGCATGATCTGCTTATTCAGCTCAGGGATAACGGTATAGCCGCCGTCTGCGGGGACGCCTGTAGACAGGGAACGGGCTTCGCCAGTCAGAATATAGTGGCGTAGTTCATCATTATTGAGTTTTTCACTGGTTGGCTGGTTCTTTGCCTGATTGCGTTCTTCATCAGATAAAGTTTCATAACGGGCAATTTCGGTATTGAGCGTATCAGACTGATTGTGCAGTTCGTCGAACTGTTTCGCTTCTTCGAGATTCAGTGAACGTTTTTCGTCTTCGGCTTTAGTAAGCAACGAACGCATTTGATGAGTTAAATCGGCTTTTTGCTGGCGTAATTCGAGTAGTTTTTTCATGGTGTCTTATGGTTATTTATTTTCCTCAAAGACACTATTTAATACTATCTAAAATAATTAAAAAGCCTCTAAAATTTAGAGGCTAAACAGGATAAAACATAAGAATAGAATATTTACAAAAAAATTCACTTACACAGGGATAAATTTTTGACGTAAGTAGTTGGCGACATCCACGATATTTTATCACATGTTAAATAACCATCATTTTTTAACTTATAGCTCACATAAAAAGATATAGGCAAACTAACGATGAATGATGTAACCATCAGCATACTTAAGTACTTAACAATAACCTTGTTAAATTTAGGCAGCCTATCAAATAGAAAGAAAAAAATAGAACCTGATAAAGAATAAAACAATAGAGGAAAAGACATAAAACATATGATAACGGCGCTGGAAAATGTTATTTCATCTCTCATTAGTATTAATGAAATAGCAGAATCAACAACTAAGCTCATCATAAATGTCAGTCCTAACAACAGAATTAGCACACCTAATGCTTTAACATATTTACTATTCACCTCATCCTTCCTAATCCATTAAAAAAATGTCTTAAATCCGCTTCTGGCGTTCTTGGTTTTCTGTCCCTTTGTTCTTTTAAAAATGCTATTAATTTTTCACTTATTCCATATTGTTT
This sequence comes from Xenorhabdus sp. PB30.3, assembly GCF_963895965.1. Taxonomy (NCBI): domain Bacteria; kingdom Pseudomonadati; phylum Pseudomonadota; class Gammaproteobacteria; order Enterobacterales; family Morganellaceae; genus Xenorhabdus; species Xenorhabdus sp. PB30.3. The sequence goes on from NZ_CAWQMW010000063.1 coordinate 1,112, forward strand.
ATCAAGAACGTCCAAACCATAAGCAACCAAAAAACCCGTTACCAAAACTATTCCAGCAACAGCAATAATACTCCCACCTACAATGGCTGTTGCAGTTAAAACTGTACCAACAGCCCAAGATGCAGCCGCAGTAATGGCTGTTTTAGCCATATCAATTGTTATGTTTCCGAGAAAATCAGCTAAAGTATACTCATCCTTAAAAATACTTTCTACGACTCGATATCCAATAGAAAAGATGATGCAGAATCTAACCCCTCTTACAATGCTGTTATTAAGACCCTGCTGCCCTATCCCCATCCCTATCATTTGAGGATGATTGGCACCGTATCGTGTTCCCCTGACAAGTCTCCTAAGACCTGCATGCCCCGACAAATGAATATACGTGCGGCCATTTTCTGCCACATGTGTTATAGCAGTGATATTTAACCTCTGAAACTCCCGGCAAACATCATAAAACCCTCGCGAATCATAGATACTGCCGGCATAAGGAGAAATAGGATCTGTGACAGAAAATACATGTGACATAGGGCCTTTTGTCTGGTCGTCCTCTTCAATACCCCTTGCCAGTGATTCACCGTGACTTGGATTTTGTGGACGACTAGGATTGATATCTTCAATAATGCTTTGGGCTTGAGCTAATGTAAGAACGTAGTGATATTGAGTATTCTTATTTAATTCCTTTTCCAATCCTATACTATCAAAAAATTCATGCTGAGGTATTAACTGGTTAATTCCCACTTTTCCATTTAAATAATCCCCCAAATAACCGTGCCAAGTGGGATTATAATCTTTACGTCTGGTCATTTAAGCTCTCCATACGATTTCATATTGAATAATTCCAAATGTCACCATAATACTAATAAAAAATAACTGACTTATATCCGGTGACTCCCCTAGAAATCTTTTTGAAGCCATCCACTGTACACACTATGAAAGATTTTTAAAAAGCCTGTCATATCTGGGGTTGTGGCCATTAATATGGTATTCATTAACTATTCATCTGTTAACTAAAACATTTTTAGATTATGTATAACATGTATACTTAGCGTACAGAGGAAGAATAACTATACATCCTATTTTTATATTTAAAATCAGAAAAATACGCTATTTAATGTACAGAATGTATAGTTAAACCTAAAAATCTATAATGGTATAATGTTGAGATCTTTATGCTCAGGTAACGATGGAAGCCACTCTTCCGCTTCTTCCGACAACTCAACATTATAAGAATATCCTCTCGTTGTTCTCGTCTTTCGATAATCTTTCCGGTACTCCTGCATAATCTTAGGAATAGATTCGCCAAATTTAGTCAATGTCAGCGGGCGTTCAAAGCCGTGCGCTTCCATAAAGGAAAGATAAGCATGATACAGATACAACCTCGGCGCTCGTGGGCTAATGTTCTTAGTGCCCATCTTCATCCCAGTTGCATCATTGACAGAGACCAGATAACCGCAAAAGCGATACAACGGATCTGAATTGCTTTTTACCGTTAACGCCTCGTTAGAATCGCGTTGTGCCTGTAGTCGCTTTTTAGCTTTGTTCTGGTCGGCAAATTCCGTTAATAAATGACGAATAATGACAGGCAGTTCCCGACTGATTTTCTCCGGCAAATGTGGATCTTTCTCTGACTCTTTGACCGGAATGTTAAACGGGAATATCACCCGCCGCCGTGCAATACCGCCATTACGTTCTGTAAAGCTCATCGGTTCGTTATTAGTCGCCAGTACAACAGCCTTAATGACCGTAGAAAATTGTTTCTCATATTTCCCGTCAACTTCGATTAAGTCACCGCCAGTAATTGCCTTAATGCCAGCGCCTTCACCGACATATTTAACCTGATCGGGCAGCGTAATCAGGCTTTTCCCGACAAACTGATAACGCCCTCTCGCTTCGTCCAATGCTCTCATATTGCCACTGGCGGTATTGTGCTCACCTGCCAATAAAGCCGCAATGTAAGTAAACACACTTTTACCGCTGCCACCTTCACCTGTGACTTCAATAAATAACTGCCAGTCATAACGATTAGCCAGAATCATGAACAAAGCGGCTTTAATGCGGTTCATCTTGTTTTCATTGCTCCCCGCTGCATGAGACAGCCAGCGATAAAAATCTGGAGCATGATCCGGCAAATTTTCACCAATAGCAGGCGGAGTGAATTCGATGCCGTTATGGTTCATTAGCCAGTGTTCTAGCTGATGTGGGATAAATTGTTGTTCTGATAAATCATACACACCATTAATGAACCCGATTAAATCCTGCCGTGGTTCACCAATAACAGGAATTTGTAATTTCATCGCACTAATCGCGTTATTAATGCCGTTCGGGCTGTAAGGGGTTTCGTGCTGGTCGAAGATTGCCACCATTGCGCGGCGCAGCTCATTATCCGACACGGTTTCCCATGTTGTACCGTTATAGTGGTAAACCATTTCGCTATCAGGATTAACCGCCACTTTCCCGTAACGTTCAACCAATAGTGCCCCGCGCTGACTGGCTGCCATTTGTGCTAGATTGTTATTGGTCTTTTTGGGCTTCGCTTCTTGGAGCACAACCGCTTCTGTTTCCATTTGTTTTTTCTCTCCCACCTGATATAACCCGTTGCTGAATGCCTGTTTTGCTGCCCCAATACCGTGATGCTGGCGATAATCGTCCCAGTCAGATTTCAATGCCGTAGGCGGTAATGTGACCCAGCCGTTAATCGCTTTGGCTGTCTTCTCTGCCGCTATCTTGCCAA
>NZ_CAWQMW010000064.1:0-3665 GCF_963895965.1 Xenorhabdus sp. PB30.3
TTATGGGAGTAGCTATCTCTCTATGAGAATATAGAACTTTTTTCAAAAATATATAAACGTATTTATGATAAAGATCATGTTGAAAACATGATAGAGATAATGAATCTTAGAAATATTGCAAGGAAACCAGCAAAAACGTGTTCTTTAGGCCAGTCTGTCAAGTCTAATTTATTAATACATATGTTGAATAAGCCAAAGCTTCTTATTTTGGATGAGCCAACGATTGGATTGGATATAGAATCACAAATTTTATTACGTAATATTTTAAAAGATTATGCTGATAATAATGAGAGTAAAATACTTATTACTTCACATAATATGATAGATATAGCTGATATTTGTAAGGATATTATCTTTCTGAAAGAGGGTGAAGTATCAAGAGTAAACCTGAATGAGTGTGATTCCAAGGAAAAGAATGCGATATATTTAGAGAGGTTATTCTTGTGATTGCTAAATTCTCTTTTATAGAAACTATCAGAGCTAAGAATATTATATTAGGATACTACTTTCTTATAATAACACTGTATGCTGTTGAATTATCTTTTTGGAGTACAATGACAAGTTCAAGTGATTTTGCTCATTACACACGTAATGAGATAATCACTTATATATTATGGTCAGTGATGATTTTTCAGTTAACAAGTATTTCAGGATTTCCGGAGAGGTTAGCATTCAATATTGAAGATGGTAGTGTTGATAGATTAATCATCATGCCAAAGTCAATATTGCTGTATTATTCTGAGTATGCTTTTGGGCAGATGTTAGCCAGAATGTTTGTTATGTCTCCATTAGTTATTTTTATCATCTGGTATCAGGGTAATTTGCCAAACCTTTTATGGTTATTGGTTGCATTATGTATCGGTTTATTTATAAATTTATATTTAACAATGATATTATCTTGTATGGCTTTTAAGTTCAGAGGGGCTTACTCCTTTATTATGGTAAAGGATACGTTATCATGGGCATTATCAGGTGCCGTAATACCATTAGATGTATTTAATGACACCATAAAAATGTTTTTTAATTATATTCCTTTTCAATACATTACTTACGTCCCTGTTAAAATTGCAACAAATTCAATCTCTCTTTACTTTATACTGAGTGGTTTATTGGTAATGTTCTTCCTGATGATAACTTTCAGTGTCATCTGGCGTTATATGATAAAGTATAATCAAGGGTATAATGGCAATGCTTAATATTATATTTATAGGGTTTAAAAATAGTTTGTCAGAAGCTAAAAAAAGCCCTTTTAATTTCTGGATGGCGGCTTTTATTAATTTCAATTTCTATGTAGCGCAGGGTTTTTTCTGGTATGCTATTTTAGGATCAAAGTCTTCTGATTATATCTTGTCTAATGATTTCGTTCTTATCTTTTTTACTACTGTATGTCTGGTAGATAACTTTTATCTTTTTTTATTTGGAAGAGGAAGTTTTTTACTGACAAATAAAGTTAAATCATTGAGGTTAGATCCACATTTGATATTGCCGATAAATACTCAGTTTCTTTATGTTGCAACAGGAATTGCATTTGAACACTTTTTATTGTCATTTTCATCTTTAATCTTGTTTTTTGCTGTTCATATTTATTTAAATACTGATGTTTTGTACATGTTTTTGCATTTAATCATGGTCTTTGAGGGGGTTTTAGTTCTGACAGCGATCACATGGATCATAAGAACAAGCATATTCTGGACATCTGCTTTAGTGAGTATTAAATATTCTAACCCTTGTTTTAAGGTGTTAGTCAGGCCGGAGCAATCTTTCCACGGCTTGATACGTATTATTCTGATGTTTGTGCTTCCCTGTTTATTTATAACCGGTGTTCCGGCTTCAGTTGCAAATGGAATAATGAGTGTGAAATGGTTTTTTATTCAGTCAGCCATTACATTAATTTTAATTATTTTAGCGAAAGTGTTTTTTGATATTGGCGTTAGAAGATATGCCAAATATGTAACGTAATAACAAGTATTGAAGCGTTTTTTAGATGGCAGGCAAGTCAAGTTTTTTATAGAGAAATATAATGATGAATGTTTAAGTGATAATATAATTATGGAGAGCTTTATTATGGCTATACAAAAAATGATGACTAATTTAGCAGTAAAGAAAAAAATCAGCATACTCTCTTGTGTTATTGCAGCAATATTTGGAAATGTTTCATTATCTCACGCCGCTGTTGTGCCGGAAGGAACAAAACTGGCCTCGAAGCAGGAAATTGTACGTAATAATGGTTCAGAACCGGCCTCACTGGATATCCATAAAGTTTCAAGTGATGTTGAATTTAATATTATCAGTGATTTCTTTGACGGACTTATTCATATTAATAAACAGGGTAATATTGAACCAAGATTAGCCGAGCGTTGGGAAACTAGTGATAATAAAACATGGGTTTTTCATTTGAAAAAAGATATTAAATGGTCAGATGGTTCTCCTATTACCGCTCATGATGTGGTATTCAGTTGGCGACGTTTGATTGACCCTGATATTGTTTCACCTTATGGCAGTTATCTTGAAAATGCTTTTATTGTGAATGCAAATGCAGTGTTGATAGGAAAGAAAAAAGCAGAAGAACTTGGCGTAAAGGCTTTGGATGATTTTACTCTGGAAGTCAAATTAGAGAAACCTATCGGGGATTTCCTGCAGATGTTAATTCATCCGGTTATGTTTCCTATTAGTGAGAGGGCAGTAAAAAAACATGGCGATAAGTGGACTAGACCGGAAGCTTTTGTTGGGAGTGGGGCATATAAACTCTCTGAATGGGTTGTAAATGAGAAATTAGTTGGCGTCAGAAATACCCAATACTGGGATAATAAAAATACAGTTATTAATAAAGTGACGTATCTTCCTCTGTCCTCAGAGAAAGCAGATTTGAACCGTTATTTGGCGGGAGAAATTGATATTACCTTTACTATTCCGGCAGATTCTTATCCATCATTAAAGAAATCACTTCCTAACGAGGTACATATTTCTCCCAAAGCAACCGTATATTTCTATGATTTTAATAATAAAAAAATACCTTTTAATGATATCAGAGTAAGACAAGCACTGAGTTTAGCCATAGATCGCGATGTTATTGTTGATAAAATATTAGGGCAAGGGCAGTTGCCAGCTTATACAATGCTTACTCCTAATATTGGAAAATTTAATTTTTACCAGCCTGAATATGCTTCCTGGACTCAGGAGAAGCGCGTTGCCAAAGCCAAGAAATTATTAAATGAAGCTGGATTTAATAAAGACAATCCACTTAAATTCAACTTGCTCTATAATACGCAGGAAGGACATAAAAAAATTGCTATTGCTGTCTCCTCAATGTGGAAAAAAAATCTTGGTGTAAATGCTGTTTTGGAAAACCAAGAATGGAAGGTTATGTTGGATAACATGCATCAAGGGAAGTTCGATGTTATCCGCAGGGCATGGGTTGCTGATTATGATAGCCCGATGACATTTTTAGCTTTATTTTTATCTAATCAAGTAAAAAATACATCTCTGTATGAAAATAGTATCTTTGATAATTTGGTGAAAAAAGCAGGTGAGACTAACTCTAAAGATTATTATCAGCAGGCATCGGATATATTAACAAAGGACTTACCTTCTATCCCTATTTATTATTACGTTAATCATAATATGGTTAAATCTTATGTTGGTGGTTTTGATATCAACTCAAGGGG
>NZ_CAWQMW010000065.1:0-3542 GCF_963895965.1 Xenorhabdus sp. PB30.3
GTGTTATTTTATTATTATTTCTCATTAATTTTTAGCATGGTTATGATAACAAAGTGATATTTGTTGAAGGTGATTTAAAAGGTTTCATATTAATAAAAATTAATCTTTATATTACAAATAATATGATCAAGTACTCAACAACAACCGAATAAAGTCGATGGTTGTTGAGTTTGTTATTGCCAATTGTCACACTTGCCGTCACGAGGAAACCTATTGGTATATACCCGCTATTTTTCAGGAGAACTTATCATGACTTTATTAAAGATAGATCATGTTCAGCTCGCGATGCCTAAAGGAGAAGAAGATACAGCCCGTAAATTTTATATCGATATTCTCGGGTTAACTGAGATACAAAAACCAGAAAACCTTGCTAAACGCGGCGGTTGTTGGTTTATCAGCGGTGAAGTTCAGGTTCATTTAGGCGTACAGGAAGATTTTTATCCCGGAACTAAAGCACACCCTGCTTTTCTGGTTGATAACCTGAATCAGCTACGAAAATTGTGTACTGATGCCGGGTACAAATGTCAGGATGATGTACCCATTGAAGGGTTTAATCGCTTTCATGTTTATGACCCGTTTGGTAATAGAATCGAGCTTATGGAAATATTGTAGTAAAAAAATAGGGTGGGCTATTGGCGGTTTTTGCTGCTATTGTGGGAGCAAAAAAGTTGTGTCTGTGGTACTAAAAATGCTAATTTTTCATTAGCTTTCGCTACTGCTAAATATACTGACTAATTATAATAAGTATACCCTTAGTATTTTATTTTGTTATTTGAATATTATAATTTATTTTTCTCTTCTAAGCTCGAACTTGATTATGATAAGTCAAGTTTATTCATATTCTCAATTTACTGCTTTTCAGGTTGCCGGTTTGTTGCTCATGTACATTATTCATACCAATCATATTGCTATTTATGTTCATTGACGCTCTCTTACCGCCGCAATAACACTCTGAATTCCATGGGTATCTTATAATATGTTTCGGTATTGAAAATTTCTTCATTCATCAATTACTAACATAAAAAGTTCCTCATGTTACAAAAATAATTATATCTAATTATCTAACGATAATTTATTTTTTATACAATAGTCCCATTATTCAATTTCTTTTTAAGAAAAAATTTATTACTGTATCAGGAGTCATAACAATGGAAGAACAAGCGAGCTATGATGCTATTGGAGAACACTATGAGCGATTTTCTAACACAGTAGCCCAACGGCAATCTGAGCTTCAGGATATACTCAGGATGGCAGGAGATATACAAGGCAAATCAGTGCTCGATTTAGCTTGTGGCTATGGTTATTTTGGGAGAGAATTTTACCGTCGTGGTGCATCAAAAATAGTGGGGGTTGATATCTCAGAGAAAATGATTGAACTCGCTCGGATGAAGTCAAAACAGAATAAGGATAATATTGAGTTCCATCTGCAGAACGTTTGTGAAGTCCAGTTAGCTGAGAAATTTGATATCGTCATAGCCGCTTTTTTATTCCATTATTCCGAATCGACACAGGAGCTTGAAACCATGTTTCAGGCGGCTGCTAATCATCTTAAACCTTCCGGTAAGTTGATCGCTTATATGGCATCTCCAGATTACCAATTAAAAAATGGAAATTGCAATAACTATGGTTTCAGGATATTGAATGAGGATCCATGGCTGGATGGTGTTCGTTATCAGGCAGAGTTTCTGACAACACCACCAAGCCCCTTTACCTTCTATCGCTGGAGCCGTGAAAGTTATGAAAATGCCATCAATAAGGCAGGATTTAGCCGTTTTAGTTGGCAGCCTCCGACAGTATTAGAATGCGATTTAGAGCGTTACCCTGTTGGATTTTGGGATGTTTATCTGAATAATTGTGTTCATACGGGGCTAGTTTGCCAATTTTAAACTGATTTCCTTTGTTCATATATGTTGTTCTTAATATTTATGGTTATATCTTGTTCCATTTTTGGGCGAAATATTTTCAAATTGTTTTGGTAACAATATTTTTTCATTATGGTATTAAAAAATTGCCGGGTTTAGCCCGGCACAATGAAAATGGGCGAACTACTTTGTTTTAATTGTTATGGTATTACATTAGTTTGTTATTACTCAAAACTATTCATCAATAATAGCTTTTCAACAGAGAGCGGAGAGAGTGTAAGTGAATAGGTTGCCTCTGAAGAGAGAATTTGAGCAGCACAGCATTGTGAAAATTTAACACTATCCTGAAAATCCATCCCGGCCAGCCCACAATGCACTAATCCTGCTATCATTGCATCCCCAGAACCCGTAGTATTGACAATATTGACGGGTATAGCTGGGGAATGACCAGAGACATAATCCCGTTCACTATAGTATACCCCCTCAGCTCCCATGCTTAACACTACCCGATGAACTCCCTGCTCATGAAACCATGATGTTGCTAATCGAGCATTTTCTATAGAGTCTATTTTTATACCGCTGAGTTCTTCTGCCTCCAACCGATTAGGTTTGATCGTATGAATATATGATAACCAGTTGCGTATTATTCCTGCTTTATAAGAGGAGACTGGATCGACAAATACGGGGGTATTGCCTGAATGTTTAAGTAACCACTCCAATGTGTTTTCTGTCAAGTTACAATCAATAATCAGTATTCCCGCTCGTTCAATCAGTGACTGGGATTGTATTAGCAATTCTGGTGTGAGTTGCTTGACAATATCCATATCACTTACTGCATTCTGTAGTTCACCATTGCTGCCAATAATTGAATGGTAGGTCGATGTTCTTTCATCATTTAATTTATGAGAATGCGCTAAATCAACTCCAACGGCTCGTGTTTCTCTAAAAAGTCTTTTTCCATGGGAATCATCCCCAAAAACAGAAATTAGGTAACTTTCGTTTTTCAATGTGGCAATGTTGTGTGCAATATTACGACCAACACCACCTAACGTATATTTTGTTTTCCCTGGGTTGGAATCTTTTTTCAATAATTCAGTAGAGGTGAAACTGGTGATATCCATGTTGGAAGCCCCAACGGTTACTGCATAATTTCCACTGGAAAAAATATAGCCTCTACCTTTAATATGCCCTTTTTTTTGTAGGTTCATGATATGTCCAGCCACGCTTGAACGACTTATCTCAAGCATTGCGGCAATGTCATTTTGGGTGAGGAATGGATCTCTCCTGAGCATTTGTAATATTTTTAACTCTTGATTATCCATTTTCCTCATACCATGCCCCTTGTTGTTGTTAAACTTCATCGTTTTTATTCCATTGAGAAATGACAGTAAAGGTGATTTTCACATATTCTTCGTGGAGTGAGAATGTGATCGTAAGTTTAATGATATTGTGTTTTTCATTTGAAATTTGATTTTAAGATTAGATTTTAACCTAAAAAATAGACAATATCTGTTATTTTAAAATGCTTAGCATGGTAACCATATTTTTGACTATAAATTTAACAGTAAAAACAAAAGATTGCATTTTATTTTCACCAGCTTAAACATTTGTTTTTTTATTGAAATGAAATTTATATTTGAGAATCTAATGATTTTTAGTTTCATTTAAATGTGACTTGAA
>NZ_CAWQMW010000066.1:0-3504 GCF_963895965.1 Xenorhabdus sp. PB30.3
TTATTACTACTCATGCTGTAGAGAACTTTTAAAAAATAAAAGATTATTATCAAGTGAAAGAAAAATCATCTAAAAGGCATGATAAAATCAGTGAATAAGGTTTCATATTTTTTGGATCCCAGTGTAAGATTCAGTTTCAAGCGAAAAATATTAAAGCTGTAATTTGATACACTTAAAGGGGAATAATATGAAGCAAGTTATGCAATGGAAACGTGATGATTATTATATTACAACAGATAAAAGTAAGATTGATGTCAATTTTGTACATAATAACCTTACTCAATTATTTTGGGCTCGAGGTATTGAATTTGAAAAAGTTAAAATTGCGGTAGAAAATAGTGTATGTTTTTTATTATCCCATCAAGATAAAAAAGTTGGATTCGCCAGATTAATAACTGATTTTTCGACATTTTCTTATATTGTAGATGTATTTATTATTGATGAATATCAAAAGAAAGGTTTAGGGCGCTGGTTAATGGAGTGCGTTTTACAGCATCCAGCCGTTACCGATGTGGGTCATGTCACATTGGTAACGTCTTCAGCCAGCTGGCTTTATAAGAAACTGGGATTTAAACCTGTTATAGAGCAAGATTTCGTCTGGACACTGGAGAAAAGGCAAAAATAGTCATTTTATTCATCCAATCTGTTAATTCCAGTCAGTCAATTTTGCCGGATTGTGCATTACCTGTGAGCATACTCTTATAGCCTGATTTTGATCAGGCTTATTTAGATCTCATTTTTTTAATATCAGAAAACAAAGTCAGTAATCCTATGAAAGCCATAATGCAACCTGCCCATAATGGTGCTTTTAATCCCCAACCTAAACTAATGAATAATCCACCTAACGAAGCACCAATGACAACGCCAAGTGTAATGACAGAGGTATGAATAGTATTTACAAATGGGCGACCGTTAGCTGTTCTCATTACCCGTGTAACCATAGCTGGGTTCATTGTGACACCAACTAAGCCAATTCCTATTAATGAAAATGTGGAGAGTAATTTGTTTTCAGCAAAAGTCCCAAATAGCATTAGAAATAAGGTTAATAGTGTTAAGCCAGCTACTAGAATGATGAGCGTATAACGTTCAGCTAATTTTCCAACAATGATATTACCTATTATTGTCGCGATACCATAGAGGATAAGCAGGCTGGCAATTGTTTCTTCCCGATAACCTGTCACGTCTTTTAATATGGGGGTGAAGTAAGTAAAGGCGGCAAAAGTAGCACCAATAATCAGTAAACTGGTAGAAAAAACTCGCCATAATTCTGGATTGTTAAGAGTATGAAATTCAGCTCGTAAACTGATTGAAGATTGCTTTGGAATAAACGGAAGCCAGAATAAGCTAATGATTCCGGCAATAGTAGCGAGGGCAGTGGTTGTCCAAAAGCTGATTCTCCAGCCAATATATGTGCCTATCAGGTTTGCCATTGGTAATCCTAATATGGTTCCTATCATAATACCGGAGAGAACAATAGAAATTGCCCACCCTCGCTGCTGCTTTGCCACAATTTCTGCGCAAATAGATACAGACATACCAAAAAAGGCACCAGAAACAGCTCCGGTTATTACTCGAGCAATTGACAGAACGGTATAAGAATCAGCTAATGCCCCAAGTATTTCGCCGATAATAAAAATCAAATAAAGGCTAAGTAATGAAGTTTTGGGAGGTGTTTTTAATAAACCCAGTGTAAGTAACGGACCACCAAAAGCCATGGCTAAAGCATATAGAGAGACCAGATAACCAATTTCAGAAATAGAAACGTTTAAGTCATCAGCCATGATTGTCACCATACCTGTGACCTGAAATTCGCTGGTGACCATAGCGAAGACGCCGAATGCCAGTATATAAATAGACAGAGGGATCGTACTTTTAGTTATTGCAGCTGGAATAGCGATATTGCCTTTACATTTTTCCATTTTATCGCCTTGCTTATCGAATGTTTATTTTGTAGTGGTTATTACAAAATTATCTTACTTGCGAAAATTGATCAAGAGATTTATGTTATTCTCACTACATAAATAAAGAAGGTACATATAATGGCATCGCGTGGACGTCCTTTAAGTTTTGATCGTGAGGTTGCGCTTCAACGAGCAATGGAGGTTTTTTGGTCTAAAGGATATGAAGGAACACAACTTGTTGATCTAACCGCGGCAATGAATATCAATCCCCCTAGTTTTTATGCAGCATTTGGCAGTAAAAAACAGGCTTTTTACGCGGCGGTTGATTTATATATTAAAACTATAGGCGCCAAAGCGATGGATAGCCTCAACAGTGCGGAAAGTGTAAAGCAAGGGTTGAGAGCTATGTTAGAGGTTTCTGTGGAAGTGGCTACTTCGAATCAGTCAGGCGGATGTTTACTCGTTCTGGGAATAGTCAATAATTTACAAGAAAACGAGGATGCTTATGCTTACCTGAAAGAGGTTCGTCAATATACATGGAAGCTAATTCACACACGGATAGCGAAAGCAGTAGCAGATGGTGAATTATCGGGTGAAACAGAGACAGGAAAATTAGCATCTTATTTTTTGGGGATTATGCAGGCCATTTCATTTCAGGCTCGTGATGGAGTTTCCAGAGAAGATCTCATGTGTTTGATTGAGCCTGCAATGGCTGTAATACCCTGATAAATCGCCAACGCCATTACAGGTTACACATCATGGCCTGATAAATTGCTAAACAGCCGTTGCTATCCCGCTTTTAACTCACTCCAGTGGCTGATAATTTGCCCGATTATGCCGTAATCACGGGCTTCCTCTGGTCCCATCCAGAAATTACGGTCAGTGTCTTTTGCCACTTTATCTATAGGGTGCCCGGTGGCTTCACTGATAAGCTGATTTATACGGCCACGCATTTTTAATATTTCTTTTGTTTCAATTTCGATATCGGTAGCTCTTCCCTGAACGCCACCTAAAGGCTGGTGGATCATAAATCGGGTATTAGGAAGGCAATAACGATGTTCTTTTTTGGCGGCAAGGAAGAGAGTAATACCTGCACTGGCGACCCAGCCAGTACCAATCATAAGAACCTCTGGCTGAATAAATTTGAACATATCATGCAGAGTATCTCCGGATTCGACATGTCCACCCTGGCTATTAACAAAAACTTTTATGAGGTTATTATTGAGCTCCTGTAGTAGAAGAAGCTGAGTTATCACTTTTTCAACCAGTTGTTGGTTGATTTCACCGGAGATAATTATAGAGCGTGATTGAAAGAGTTTGTCGTGGAAAAGTGGCGTGATGAGATTATTTTTTTCTAGGCTGTTGTCTGTCATTTTTATTCTCACTTAAAAAATATTGTTTGTGATGATATTTATTATAGTCTTAAAATAATTTCCATGCATAAATGTAACAATATATAGAAATTAATTTTTTTAATTTATTTAATATGGTGAATATTTTGTTTTTGAGTCATTTGTTAATTATTTTTTATATTTTGTTTTTATTGTTGTTGTTATCTTTCATATGTAACTCATATAATAAAATTAGTTATATGCATTGTATG
>NZ_CAWQMW010000067.1:0-3451 GCF_963895965.1 Xenorhabdus sp. PB30.3
ATCTAAATAAAAGTAATAATAAGCATAATAACAACCCAGAATAAAACTAACTCCATTCATTCAAAAAAAATGGAAATTAATAATAGAATCAACAAATAACATAAAATAGCTAAAATTAAAAAATGTCAGTTTGATGATAACAATAATTATATTTTCGAGAGGCTTCGCAAAATAACAAAAGGTGACTTTTTATTATTTTTCAACAAGTCATGATGAATTTTTTGGGCTAAGGAAAGCATTATGACTCTTGCGATTATCTACACCCGAGCCACTATCGGTGTCGATTCCCCGCTTGTCACAATAGAAGCGCATATCAGTAACGGCTTACCCGGTTTAACTCTCGTTGGTTTACCCGAAACTACTGTCAAGGAGGCCAGAGATCGTGTAAGAAGTGCCTTGATCAACAGTGGATTTACCTACCCGGCAAAAAGGATCACTGTTAATCTGGCTCCAGCAGATCTTCCCAAAGAAGGGGGAAGATATGATTTACCTATCGCCATTGCAATTCTGGCAGCTTCGGAACAGATCCCGCCAAATGAATTACATCATTATGAATTTTTAGGAGAGCTTGCGCTTTCAGGAGAGATACGCAGGGTTATGGGGGCAATTCCCGCCGCACTTAGCGCCAGAAATTCAGGCAGACAGTTAATTTTATCTACAGAAAATCAGGCTGAACTGGCTATTCTATCTCAAAATGAAACGTTATTAGCCAACCAATTACTGCAAGTTTGCCACTTCCTGCGAGGTGAAAAAAGCATCTTATTTTCCCCTGCTCCGATCACTTTACAAACCGAGCCACCTGTTCTGGATCTACAGGACATTATTGGACAGGAACAAGCGAAACGGGCTCTGGAGATAACAGCCGCAGGAGGTCATAATCTCTTGTTAATTGGCCCTCCCGGTACAGGTAAAACCATGCTGGCCAGCCGACTATGTGATCTACTGCCACCTCTAACGCATCAGGAAGCGTTACACGTTGCTGCAATTAATAGTCTGGCTGGTAAGTCAATTAACCCTCAAAAATGGCATATACGGCCATTTAGAGCGCCTCACCATAGCTCATCAATGGCAGCTCTTGTTGGAGGAGGCTCAATACCTAAACCCGGAGAAATCTCCCTTGCACATAATGGTGTTTTATTTCTGGATGAATTACCGGAATTTAACCGTACTGTTCTTGATGCATTACGTGAGCCATTAGAATCTGGCGAGATTGTGATATCACGAGCCAAAGCAAAAGTTTGTTTCCCTGCCCGGGTTCAATTGATCGCCGCCATGAACCCAAGCCCGACCGGATATCATCAGGGATTACATAATCGCAGCAGTCCACAGCAGGTATTACGCTACCTTGCCAAACTATCAGGTCCATTTTTAGACCGTTTTGACCTTTCTATAGACGTTCCTCTGCTTCCTCCGGGGATCCTGAGCAAGTCATCAACAAAAAATGGGGAAAGTAGCCACGAAGTTAAAAAAAGAGTAGAGAATGCCAGAAATATACAAATAGAACGCAATGGGTATGTAAACGCCCATCTTACCCGTAAGCAAACAGAAAAGGTTTGCAGACTAAAGATGGAAGATGCCATCTTTCTGGAAAATACTTTACTAAAATTGGGGTTATCTGTACGTGCATGGCACCGAATCTTAAAGGTTTCGCGTACTATTGCAGACTTAAAAGAACAAAAGAAAATAGAAAAGCCAGATATTATGGAGGCGCTCAGCTACCGGAGCATGGATAGGTTGCTTATTCAGCTACAAAATCAGGTTGGATAATGTGGAAAAGGGGCATATTTGCCCCTCTTGATGGATCCTTCATCCCAATGATGATATTAATCATCACTATCAGTGAAATCCTCAGCAGGATCTAACTGTGGTTTTCCGCCGGAAAGGGTATGGAAACGTTTTGGACGTCTGATTTTCTCCAAATACTTAAACCATACTTTTTCCGCTATTGTTACAGGTGCGCGTTCACCACGGCAAACTGCTACAAACAGTTTTTCTTCTTCTGTTTGTGGTTCACGTTTACCAAGATCCAATTCATTGAACGCATTGCCATGACGTTCTAGCAATTGGGCCTCTTTGATGGTGAAATCACCGTGACGGGAAAATCCGCGTGGATAATGTTTATTATCAAAAAAACGATTAGTCGTGATGAAGCTTTCAGCCATCTGACACACTCCTAACTCTACTGTCATACTAATTATGGCGCGGAGTATTAGGGAGGCTTGACATTCTGTAAAACAAAATATTTAAATCTTAACGACAAAAACTATTGGAGATGCATGTGGACACCGAATTACTGAAAACCTTTTTGGAAGTCAGTAAGACTCGTCACTTTGGTCGGGCAGCTGAATCACTCTATCTAACACAATCCGCCGTTAGCTTTCGGATCCGACAACTGGAAAATCAACTTGGTGCTAATTTATTCACACGACATCGCAATAATATTCGCCTGACTGCTGCGGGTGAGCGTCTGGTTCCCTATGCAGAATCGTTAATGAATACCTGGCAATTAGCGAAAAAAGAGATCAGCTATGTCTCACAACATACAGAGCTCTCTATCGGCGCTACCGCATCTCTGTGGGAAGCTTATCTAACCCCTTGGTTGAATATGTTTTATTGCGATAATCAGGGAATAAGAATCGAATCACGCGTCTCTACACGGCAGTCTCTTGTTAAACAGCTACACTCTCGTGAGTTAGATCTTTTAATCACAACAGAACCACCAAAAATGGATGAATTCCAGAGTCAGCTGATCGGGAGTATTCAGCTTGTTTTATTAACTACTCAAAATAATATTGAACAAGGTATAGAAAATTATATAAAGCTGGAATGGGGAGCAGATTTTCACCAACAAGAGCAACTGATTCTAAAAAGTGATCACCCTCCTATCATAACCACTACCTCAGCGCATATTGCCAGAGAGCTATTGGAAAGTGTCAATGCTGCGACATTCTTACCAGTTCACTGGCTTGAAGAGTATTCAAAACTTGTTATAGCACCAGATAACGAGCAGATTAAACGGCCACTATATGCCGTGTGGTTACAAAATAGCGACCAACATACACTTATCCAACAATTATTAAAAATACCTGTTGAAAAAGCTCCAGTGACAAATTGATGACATTCAGTCTAGAGTCTTAGATCGTATAAAACTCTAAGCAAAATAGCTGTGGAGGGATTATTAATGCAAAAAAACAAAAAGAAAAAACCCAGCTAAAATTAGCTGGGCTATTAATCTGAAAACTATAAATTATTACTTAGTTATTAACTGGCAGGGGCGGAGAGACTCGAACTCCCAACACCCGGTTTTGGAGACCGGTGCTCTACCAATTGAACTACGCCCCTAAATCGGTGGCGGTGCGGACGGGACTCGAACCCGCGACCCCCGGCGTGACAGGCCGGTATTCTAACCAACTGAACTACCGCACCACCGAATACTGCTTCATGCTGCCTT
>NZ_CAWQMW010000068.1:0-73809 GCF_963895965.1 Xenorhabdus sp. PB30.3
CTATATGGCCAAGGTTTGTTTAGTAAATGCCGTAATCACATAAAGAAATATAATTATATTTCAGAAGCTAATAAGATATTTTGAAGTTTATTTTTTATTCCCAGCTTTAATTTCGCATCATTAAATATCTCATTGATAATACTTCGTTGAATTCGGCTCCCTCCCATGAATTGGTAGTTCATAGGTTCTTGCAGAAGTAAGACTACATTTTTATAATTTTCCTGACTATAATTTCTTATCGATTCAAGGATATTTATTTTTGTATTATAGTAGCCTATCGGGTTACTTTTCTCTGTTTTTTCAATCAAGAAATCTATCATATCGAATCGCTTATTAATGCCAAAGACTAACGCTGCATGGAAATCATTGAAGAAATAAAAACCAAGCTCATCTTTATTATTCCATGACTCAAAAAGTAAATTTGCATGTTTTTGTATATATTGATTGTCCCTTCCGTGCGTGAATTTCATTTTAAATAATAAAGAAGTGGCGTCTAAATCTTCAAGTCCATACCTGTCATTTTTATGACGAATTTGATGATATATATCTAATGCCTGATCAATTTCGTTAATTTCCATGAGAAACATCGCATAGTGCCAGAACAGGTGGATTCTCATGCCATAGTTGTTATGCCAAATGTCCTTCATTTCATCCATCCACTCCTTTCCCTCATGAAATAATTTCTTATCATAAAAATAGTGGCAGATGGCATGAATAGCATAAATATCGAAACTATTTATTTTCAGTGAACTGGCTGCACTGTCATAAGACTCATCATGATACCCATTTTCATTCAGGATAAAGGCTTTAATACCTTTGAAATAGCTATAAAACTCATCGCTAATCTCCCAGTGCTTGTTAACAAGACTGAGCGTTTCAAGCATGGTTCCGGTCATACCATTGTTGAACTCAATCATATGACATGTATAAAAACTGAATATATCTTTAGGGTTTTTTAGTAAGCATTTATAGAAATAATTTCTGGCTTGATAATAATTTTCATTAATTAAAGAAATTATCCCGGAGTTGATCAAATCAGCGCGTTTATCCGATTCTTTTTCACTTATTTTTTCTAATATCTCGATGAGTGATTTAGCCTGTTTATACTTACTTTTCTCCATTGAGAGAAGTAAGTCAACTATATGTATTTGTAATATTGAAAGAGAGATATCACTTGAGTGAAACCAATTTATATTTGTGAGTTTTTCGTTTCTTTTCATTCCCAGTATGCAATGATAACATTCATGTATGAGTGATAAATCATCAATTGTATTAACTACCTGAGATACATTTGACTTATCATTAATAATCATAGGTAACAACCTCATTTAGAGTTGATTGATATGTTATTTTTATATAAGTTTATATTTAATTATTCTATAGTGAATATATAATAAAAAGGAATGAAAATTAATACGTTATTTTAGAAGTAACAGTCTATTAGTATAGGGTGTCTATCGAATATTATTATATATTATCGACCTGCTTCCAGCATTCCGTTATCCAGTCACTTAATATTAATATCCGGTTGAGAACATAGCTATTTTGTACTCTTAAAAGATGAATCGGTAGTGAAGGGAGAGTCCAGTCAGGTAATAATTGGATTAATATTCCATCTTTGATAGCACTATTGAATAACCACTTTGGTCCTGCATGGATACCGGCTCCATCACATACAGCCTGATAAATTGCCCCTACATTATTAAGATAAAAACTACCGAATAACTCTACTCGTTCGATTAATTCATTGCGGGATAATTGAAGGTTGGTTGGATGGATATTTTGATGTAGTGAGTAAATAATCGACTTATGTTTCGTTAAATCCTGTGGATACATTGGTGTTCCATACTTTGCCAGATATTTAGGGCTGGCGCATAATACTCCAGAAATATTTCCCAATTTTTTAGCGATTAGGGTTGAGTCAGGTAATTCGCCAATTCGGATCGCGAGATCAATCCCTTCCTGCCGGAGGTCCAGGCAACTATCTGAAAGTACTATATCAAATATAATGTCTGGGTTTTTATGTTGAAATACGGTTAACCATTGTGTGACGTAGTGTTCTCCCAAACTCACCGGAGCAGTAATCTTAATTATTCCAGATAATGCATTACCGCTGATATCACTCAATGTATTATCTATTTCATTAAGCAAAGGTAACATCCGGAAATAAGCTAACTCTCCTGCTTCTGTCAGGCTTAATTTTCTGGTTGAACGATTAATTAATTGAACTTTTAGCTGCCGCTCAAGAGCCGCTAAACGTCGGCTAGCAACAGAGGGATCTAATCGTAAGTCTTTTGCTGCTTTTATCAGGCTTCCTTTTTCGGCAATTCGAAAAAAGAGCTGCCAGAGTGCTAAATCATGATTCATGCTATTTCCACAATTTTTATTTGAACATATAGCAATATTATTATGATGGTACAGAAGTAAAATAAAGCTATTAAAAACTTTTGTGGGGGCATAGATTGCAAATGGCGAAGAAGTCATGGCGTCGGTATTGGGTATTGGCTGCTGTTTGTATTGCCGGGCTGATTTTACCTCTTGAATATACGGGGCCAGCTGTAGCTTTACCTGCGATTCAATCTGAGTTGAGAGGGAGTGCAATTGCACTATCTTGGGTTATTAATGCATTTGCATTAAGTTTTGGTAGTGCTGTAATGGCAGCAGGAGCGTTAGCTGATCAATATGGACGCAAGAAAATGTTTGTGAGCGGTATAACGGGTTTCACACTATTTTCTCTTCTTGTTACTGTTGCCAATAGTGTTGTTTATCTTGATTTATTACGTGGAATACAAGGTTTTTTCGCAGCACTGACTATGGCGGGGGGGAATGCTGCTTTAGCACAGGAATTTGATGGAAGAGCAAGAACAAAGGCTTTTGGTTTGTTAGGGACAGCTTTTGGTGTGGGTTTAGCATTTGGGCCGGTGATCTCAGGTGCTTTGATAGAAATATTTGGTTGGAGATCTGTATTTTTACTGGGGGCTTGGTTTGGAGGAATTGCACTGGTAATTGGTTGTATCCAAATGCGTGAGTCACGGGATCCTAATGCAGCAAAACTCGATATTAAAGGTGTAATTAGTTTCACTGCATTTTTAGTGTTATTAACATTTGGTATTATGCAAATTCCACAAAGTGGCCTTGGAAGCATTTCTGTTCTTTTACTATTTGGTGCTTCCGTCATGATGTTGTGTATTTTTATTAGTTGCGAATTAACGCATACTCGCCCAATGCTGGATTTATCTCTTTTTCGTTTTAAAAAGTTTGTTGGAGTACAACTTTTGCCACTGGCAACTGCGGTTTGTTTTATTGTTTTGTTGATTTTGTTTCCAATTCGATTAATTGGTATTGAAGGTTACAGTGCAATTGAAGCTGGCGAAATAATGCTTTCATTGTCAGCACCAATGCTTGTTGTTCCTTTTTTCGCGGCTTTGTTAACGCGCTGGTTTTCATCGCCGGTACTCTCATGTCTGGGTTTATTATGTGCCTCAGCTGGGTTAGCATGGTTAGCAAACATACCTGTTGGTACACAACCGACAGAGTTAATATTGCCATTGATGTTGATAGGTGTTGGTACAGGTTTTCCGTGGGGATTGATGGACGATCTTGCTATTAGGGTAGTGCCTATAGAACGGGCAGGAATGGCAACAGGTATTTTCACAACTATGCGAGCTTGTGGTGAAGCCATATGCGTTGCAGGAGCATTAGCAATGCTCAATTTTTTACTACAAATAAGTTTACAGCGAGTTTCACAGCAGCCCACCGAAGTGATTTCTACGGCGGCAAGTAATTTGACAACAGGTAATTTTGACAATGCCAGCAGCCTGTTTATTCATTTATCTGATCAGGAACTCCTGATTATTTATAATGATGCTTTCAATATGTTGATATATATATTAATGGGAATAACAATGTTGGCTTCTATTATTTGTTTTATAACATTAAAAAATGAAAAGGGGAGTTGCTGAATATTAGTTAATATGGTTTTTTTGCGTGGAAACCGACTTTTTATGTTATTGATCACGAAGGTTCCGTAATTTGATATGGCTTTTCTGGTTAATTAGAATAAAAATATTCCATTTCTTTGAAAGTATATTTTTTGCCAGAAAGAGTAATCACGGCCTGTATTAGTGCGGTTTATAGCTTGTTGTTCTCTGCCTTATTTTAATGAGAGCTATGGTAATTATACTATTTCCAGTTGTGGACAGTTTTTTTGTATATTTGATATCCAGTGCTGACTGAAAAGATTTCTCTGCTTGACCTTTAAAATTATCATTATCGATAGGAGCATGGAAAGTATGATAAGAACCGGAAAGCAATATATAGAAAATTTGCGTGATGGACGCACTATTTTTATTAATGGAGAAAAAGTTACAGATCATGTGGATCACCCTGCGTTCAGGAATGCGATTAGATCTGTAGCAAGCCTGTATGATTATAAAATCCAACATGCAGATACAATGACTTTCAGGACGGAAACCGACGAGCAGATGAGTCTGTACTGGCAGTTACCTTCCACCCCCGAGAAGCTGATTGCGCGTGGTCAGGCTGCATATGAGTGGGCGAAGCAGACTGTCGGCTGGCTTGGCAGAAGCCCGGATAATGCAGCAGCGGTGCTTACCGGAATGGTCACGCATATTGAGTTGTTCGAATCTTATTCTCAGGAACGCGCTGACGCTTTACGGAATTATTTTGCCTATGTGAGTGAAAATGATCTTTATCTGGCCTATGCGCTGATTAACCCACAGGGCGATCGCTCAAAAACACCGGGTGCGCATGAAAAGAATATTTACCATACTCTTGGGGTTGTGGAAAAAAATGCTAAAGGTATTGTGGTTCGGGGAGCAAAAATGGTTGCTACCGGCGCAGCATTAGCAGATGAAATATTAGTTGGTTCGCATAAGCCGATGAAAAAAGGCGTTGATGAACGCTATGCGCTCTCTTTTGCTATGCCGATCAATACAAAGGGCATAAAAATTATATCCAGACGTTCTTACGAGCAGGGCGCTAATCCCGCTGATTATCCGCTATCATCCCGTTTTGATGAGAACGATTCCACCATCTATTTCGATGATGTTTTGGTTCCCTGGGAAAGGGTATTCGTCTGCGAAGATATCGAGATGTGTTTTAAGCAGGTGGATTCAACCGCAACGGAACTCCTGATGGATATTCAGAGTATTGCCCGTTACGCGGTAAAATTACATTTTCTGGCTGGTATGGCTCAGGAAATGGCTGAAAATAATGGTGTCAGCGAATATCCACCCGTAAAAGAATCACTGGCACAGCTTGCTTCTTATGCCATGAATATTGAAGGATTATTTAAAAGTGTGATCCATTGTCCAAAAATTGATAATGGATTTTATCTACCTGACAAAACGTTGCTTTATACATATCGAGTCATCGGGCAGTCTACATATCCAAATGTACTGGAGACGATCAGAAAGTTAGCAGGTGGCGGAATTTTGATGATGCCATCAAGTCAGTCTGATTTAGAAAATTCTGAAATTTTGAGTATTATTGAGAAAACACAATATTCATCTATCGTTTCCCCTACTGAGAAGGTCAAGTTCATGAAACTGGTCTGGGATGCTATTGGTTCTGAATTTGCCTCAAGACACCACCAATATGAACTGTTTTACGCCGGAGCGCCTCATCAGACACTGGGACGGCTTTACAATCAATACGACTGGGGATTATCAAGAGAATTAGTGGAAAAAATAAAAGCCCTTTAACTCACGTTTTGTTGCCATACTTGCCCCGTTGTGACTGAGCTGTGGGGCAATAGTAGCAATTATTTGCTATCTTATTCCCATCAAAAATAATTTTCTGAAAGCGCTTGCCATCCTGCTTTAACAGGTCCATAATGCCGCCTCATTTTTGGATAGGCAGAGGAAAATTTCTCCACTAGTGTCTAGAATGGATGAAGAGTTTCCATTTTTACTGTTGATCCCTGATGCTTTCCAGTGAAGTACAATTTCTATTTTTTATCCACAGAATTTAACATAACAACCATTTTGAGTTGCCCAGTATTGATTTGCTTGTTACACAGAGTTATCCACAGGCGATATGATCGCGTCTAACTTTTTTAATTTATTATCTTAAATAAGATATATCAATTAACTAATTGATAAGTTTGAATAATTGACTTTTATTTAAAGTATCTTAATTGATATTTATCTTTCCTTTGCACTTTGAGTAGAAAAGCATTTTTATTTTATTCACAAGGAAACAGAAGCTTTTTTTAAGCAAAAATCAGGCTGATTGTATATTAAGCATCTCGGGGCAACCCTTTGGTAATTGCCCGTATTAACCGTTTTTGTTGTGATGTTTGAACGTTAATTGCATCAATACTTCGGCGAGATAGTTGTTGGTCAATAGCCCAGTGGATATGTTCATCTAACACCTCACTTAGCCCAATTCTTTTTTCTAAAACCAGTACGATTTCATCACGGTATGGGGCATTACCCAATGCAACTGAAATATTACGCAGCCAGCGTAAATAGCCAATACGACGTATTGCTGAACCTTCTGTTATACGCAGAAATTTTTCTTCGCTCCAATTGAACAAATCGAGTAGTTCAGGAGTATGTAGTGCTGCGCGAGGGCTAAAATCGGCTTCGTCTGTTAATTGTGAAAAACGATTCCAAGGGCAGATAAGCTGACAGTCGTCACAACCATAAATCCGGTTGCCCATTAATGGGCGAAACTCTTCCGGGATCACACCCTCAAGCTCAATTGTCAGATATGAAATGCAGCGACGGGCATCAATGGTATAAGGCTCGACAATGGCGCCTGTCGGACACGTGGTCATACAGGCAACACAACGCCCGCATTGCTCTTCCTGGGGGGAGTCAACAGGGAGGGGAAGGTTAACCAGTAATTCACCGAGAAAGAACCAAGAGCCTGACTCTCTGTTTAAAATAAGTGAGTGTTTACCAACCCAGCCAATTCCGGCTTTAGCGGCAAGCGGGCGTTCCATAATCGGAGCGGAATCAACGAAAGGCCGGAAATTCAGTATTCCCTGATATTCATGGGCGGAGCAATATTCCTGAATTTGCTCACCCAGCTTTTTAAGCCGCTGGCGTAGCAGTTTATGATAATCTCTGCCCAGTGCATAACGGCTAACATACCCCTGCTCAGGATTATTCAGGGTGCTGGCAAAAGCGGCTTTGGCCGGCAGGTAATTCATGCGCACGCTGATAACCCGCAAAGTACCCGGTAGCAATTCATGAGGACGTGCTCGCATCATGCCATGGCGTACCATCCAGTCCATTTCTCCCTGATATTGCTTATCGAGCCACTCCTGTAGCCTCGGCTCTTCTGTGGATAAATCGGTATCACAGATACCAACTTGCTGAAAACCGAGAGAAAGGCCCCATTGTTTGATGTTTGCTGCCAGAAGGTTCAGGTCGAGAGGGATTGCCATTGGATATTAAGTGCTGCTGTAAAGGGCGGATAGGTTAACACAGGTTTTACCCGTCGTCTTTCAAGTTGCCTCTTTGTTGGCTGCATTCACTCACTCCGGTCACATAGTTATCTATGCTCCCGGAGATGAGTTCCTTTGCCGCCGCGATGCAACTTGAAATCCATTGGGTATATACCCGTCGTCTTTCTGGTTGCTTTGTTTCCGGGTAGAAGATAGTAAATGATAATAGCTGAGTTATGTTATGGTTATTGGTTAAACTATCTAACTAATATGTCTTTCATATATCCTATGGGTTTCAGACGATGGTCTGGGAAATGATGGGTATATTCCAATAGGCTTTAATTCAATAAAACAATAGATAATTTTCTATGAAAGAACTTGTTTTATCACTTCCGAATGAAAATGCCACTGTTGCATTGGGCAATTCAGTGGCAGCAGCCTGCGAACGCGGCTATGTTATTTATCTATATGGCGACCTTGGTGCCGGAAAAACAACGTTTAGCCGTGGTTTTTTACAGGCGCTGGGTCATCAGGGGCATGTGAAAAGTCCGACTTATACACTGGTTGAACCTTACGCTCTACAGCCACGCCCTGTTTATCATTTTGATTTGTATCGTCTGGCAGATCCTGAAGAACTGGAATTTATGGGGATCCGCGATTATTTTCATCAGGATGCCATTTGTCTGGTGGAATGGCCGCAACAAGGAGCAGGGTTTTTACCTAACGCTGATATTGAGTTGCATCTAGCCTATAACAATGAAGGGCGGCAGGCTCATTTTGTGGCGTTATCTGAATATGGTGAAAGTTTACTGGATAATCTGAAATCCTTATGAAGGAATCCCTGACCATGATGAATGCCTTCTGCGTGAAGACGATAAAAAAATGGCAATCCTATTGGCTAATGTTTTTTATGCTGTTTATTGTTCTGAGCCAATTGGTTATGACAACGGCGGTCGCATCGACACTATCAAATGTGCATGTGAGTAACAATTCATCTGAAGCTACTGTTACATTGGGGTTCACTGGCGGTCATCCCGAGTATCGCTTTTTTCCTCTTCATAATCCTGAAAGGCTGGTTGTGGATATTCGTCAGTCAGCCGGTATCACAGGATTGCCGATGCGTTTATCTGGTCAGAATCTGGTGAAGATAGTCCGAACTAGCCAGCCGCCTGATGCGCAACATAAGCGGGTAGTACTGGAACTGGCTAAGAAGGCAACGGCCACTTCCGTTGTAAAGCAATCCGGGAATCAATATCAGATTATTTTTACCCTGAAGGCCGAGGGGGCTGCAAATAGCCCTTCAATATTCAAAGAGAATTCTATTCCACAAAAAAGTAAGCAATCACTAACAGGTAAAGCAGCGGCTGAGGTCACTTCTGTCATGCAGGAAACAAAACCTGTGTCCGCGCATAATGCCCCGGTTGTGAAAAAGCAGATAAATAAAACTGCTCAGGGGAAATATCCGATTGTGATTGCTATCGATGCCGGGCATGGAGGACAGGACCCGGGAGCCATCGGGCTGCGAGGATTACGGGAAAAAAATATAACTATCAGTGTGGCGCGCAGGCTGGAAGAACTTTTACGTAATGACCCGATGTTTAAACCCGTTCTGACACGCAACGGAGATTATTTTATCTCGGTAGCCGGACGTTCTGAGGTGGCCCGTAAGCACAAAGCAAATATGCTGGTTTCTATTCATGCGGATGCTGCACCTAATCGCAGTGCCAGAGGGGCTTCTGTCTGGGTATTGTCTAATCGTCGTGCAAACAGCGAGCTGGGAAACTGGCTGGAGCAACATGAGAAACAGTCTGAATTATTGGGGGGCGCGGGAGATGCTCTGGCTAATGGTACAGATCCGTTTTTGAGTCAGGCAGTGCTAGATTTACAATTCGGGCATTCACAGCGGGTAGGTTATGACGTTGCGGTTAAGGTGCTACAACAGTTATCTCAGGTTGGCTCTCTGCATAAGCGCACGCCGGAACATGCCAGCTTAGGGGTTTTGCGCTCACCGGATATTCCTTCCATTCTGGTGGAGACAGGATTTATCAGTAACACATCAGAAGAAGAGTTGTTAGGCTCCAATCAGTATCAGGAAAAGCTGGCGCAGGCGATTCATCTTGGGTTGCGTCACTATTTTCAGGCAAACCCGTTGCAGACAGCACCAAAATAATTTTAAACGGTACGTAAGAAACCCGGTGATTTAAGAAAAATCGCAAATTACCAAGAAAAAGTAGGTAAGGTCGAATATGGCTATCAGGATATTACCCCCACAATTAGCAAACCAGATTGCTGCTGGTGAAGTGGTTGAACGCCCGGCATCGGTAGTGAAAGAGCTGGTGGAAAATAGCCTTGATGCCGGCACTACCCGTATTGATATCGATATTGAACGTGGTGGCGCAAAATTAATCCGCATACGTGATAATGGCTGTGGAATTAGCCGCCAGGATCTCACATTAGCGCTGGCCCGTCATGCGACCAGTAAAATAGCCTCTCTGGATGATTTGGAAGCCATTGTCAGTATGGGGTTTCGTGGTGAAGCGCTGGCCAGTATCAGTTCTGTTTCACGGCTGACCCTGACTTCCCGGCCTGAGGGACAGGCAGAAGCATGGCAGGCTTATGCCGAAGGCCGTGATATGGAAGTGACGGTAAAACCTGCCGCCCATCCTGTCGGAACAACGGTTGAGGTTTTGGACCTGTTTTATAACACCCCTGCCCGACGTAAGTTCCTGAGAACAGAAAAAACTGAGTTCGGTCATATTGATGAGGTCGTGCGCAGAATCGCCCTTGCTCGTCTGGATGTGGCGATTAATCTGAATCACAATGGAAAGCTCGTGCGTCAGTATCGTCCGGCTAAAGAAGAATCCCAGCATGAACGGAGGCTGGCAGCGATTTGTGGTACGGCATTTATGCAGCAGGCGCTGGCACTGTCATGGCAGCACGATATGTTGTCTATTAAGGGCTGGGTTGTTGATCCCAAAAGTTCTCATGCCGCGGGGGATATTCAGTATTGCTATGTGAATGGGCGCATGATGCGGGATCGGCTGATTAATCATGCTATCCGTCAGGCTTATCAGGACTTACTGCAAGGCGAACAGCAACCGGCCTATGTCCTGTATTTAGAAATAGACCCGCATCAGGTTGATGTGAATGTACACCCAGCTAAACATGAAGTACGTTTTCATCAGGCTCGTCTGGTACATGATTTTATTTATCAGGGTGTTGCTGCGGTGCTGAAACAGCGTAGTAACGGCACTGAGCTGGGGCTAGATTGTCAGGAAGAGACAACAGACTGGATACCCGAAAACCGGCCTTCTGCGGGGGAAAACCATTTTCTCCGACAAAAACAAACAGCTTCGGCCGGGTCAACGCAAAAAACGTCATCCTCCCCCCGTACCGCCTCTGAAACACCATCTTCAGGTCATCAGGCAGGACATAGTGGTATCAGACAGCCTTATCAGGGGGAAAGTTACCAGAAAAAACAAGGCGAGTTGTATCAAAAATTGATGCAGTTTGCGCCAGAAGAAAAGCAGCCACTTTTTCCTGAACGGTCAGACGCAGAAAGAAAAATTTCCGAAAAGTCGGCTTCTGTCACAGAAAAAGCACCATTAATGTCTGCTCGTTCAACTCCTGTACAGGGAAAAAATAGTAGTTATAGTTTCGGTAAAGTATTGAGTATCTATGCTCCCCACTATGCATTGCTTGAATCGACCTCGGGTATTGGATTATTGTCACTGCCTGTTGCTGAACGCTGGTTGCGGCAGGCTCAATTAACGCCGGGGGAGCAGGGGCTTAAACCACAGCCACTTCTCATCCCACTGAAGTTGTCTCTCAGTGAGACAGAGGTCAATGTTTTGCGACAGAATAGTGAGCTATTGAAGACTTTTGGTATTGAATCGACTGTCGCACATGGAAAAGTGACCATTCATGCGGTATCGTTGCCTCTGCGCCAACAAAACCTGCCAAAACTTTTTCCGGCGTTGTTGGGTTATCTGATGGAACAGTCATCAGTTTCAGCACGATCAGTTTCAGTACAGCAGGTAGCAATCTGGCTTGCCCGCCATTTGGGCAGTGAACATGAAACGTGGAATATTGCACAGGCTGTTCAGCTTTTAGCTGATGTTGAGCGTCTTTGCCCTCAATTAGTGGGATCTCCGCCAGAGGGTTTATTACAATTAATTGATTTACAAGCAGTGGTGGCACTTTTTAATCATGAGTGATTTAAAAACTCAACATTTGCCCACAGCCATTTTTATTATGGGGCCGACAGCCTCAGGAAAAACGGCATTATCAATCGCTTTGCGTCAGCATCTTCCGGTTGAACTGATTAGCGTTGATTCTGCACTGGTTTATCGTGGCATGGATATTGGTACTGCGAAACCGTCTGCAGAAGAGCAGGCTCAGGCTCCGCACCGTTTGATTGATATTCTGGATCCTGCCGACGTGTATTCTGCTGCTGATTTCCGTCGCGATGCGCTGGAACAAATGGCAGAAATTACGGCAGCAGGGAGAATTCCGCTCCTGGTCGGCGGAACCATGCTATATTTCAAAGCATTACTGGAAGGGTTATCACCACTACCTTCAGCAGACCCTGAAGTCAGGGCGGTCATTGAGCAGGAGGCAGAGGAACACGGGTGGGAGTCATTGCATCAGCAATTGCAGGAGATTGATCCGGTTGCAGCAGCAAGAATCCATCCAAATGATCCACAACGTCTTACTCGTGCACTGGAAGTTTTTCGGATTTCGGGTAACACTCTAACTACATTGACAGAAACGTCTGGGGAAGTATTGCCTTATCGTGTTCATCAGTTCGCTATTGCGCCTGCAAGCCGTGAAATTTTGCATAAGCGCATTGCAGCCCGATTTGAACAGATGATCAAATCAGGGTTTGAAGATGAAGTTAAAGCGCTTTATGCTCGTAGCGATTTGCATACGGATTTACCCTCCATTCGTTGTGTTGGTTATCGTCAAATGTGGTCTTACCTTGCAGGCGAGATTTCTCATGATGAGATGGTTTATCGTGGTATCTGCGCAACTCGCCAGCTGGCGAAGCGTCAGATAACCTGGCTCAGGGGGTGGGACGATGTGGCCTGGTTGGACAGCGACCAGCCTGAGCAGGCCCTGAAAACAGTCATGCAGGTTATTGGTACATAAATTCGTTGATTGTGTACAATTATCAGTACAAAGCGTCATTTTTGAGTAGTTACTTTTTCGAACCAACGGGTTCTTAGTTAAAAACAACAAAATAAGGAAAATATAGA
This sequence comes from Xenorhabdus sp. PB30.3, assembly GCF_963895965.1. NCBI lineage: Bacteria > Pseudomonadati > Pseudomonadota > Gammaproteobacteria > Enterobacterales > Morganellaceae > Xenorhabdus > Xenorhabdus sp. PB30.3. Next base: position 12,679 of record NZ_CAWQMW010000068.1, read on the forward strand.
ATGGCTAAGGGGCAATCTTTGCAAGATCCATTCCTGAACGCATTACGTCGTGAAAGGGTCCCGGTTTCTATTTATTTAGTCAACGGCATCAAATTGCAGGGTCAGATTGAGTCTTTTGACCAGTTTGTCATTTTGCTGAAAAACACGGTTAGCCAGATGGTTTATAAACACGCCATCTCTACTGTTGTGCCTTCCCGTCCGGTATCTCACCACGGTAGCAATGCTAATATGGCATCCAGCGTGGGAAATTATCAGGCTGGTAACAGTCCGGCAGCACAACAGGAAAATGATATCGCTGAATAAATCAGTGATAATGCCTGACATAAATAAAAACATAGGTAGGGAGACTTTACCTATGTTTTTCCTATGGAATTTTATACCCAATGGATTTCGAGTTGCATCTCGGTAGCTTGAAAGACGAAGGGGATACTCAGCCTGAGGGTTGCACCATTGTTTGATCGTTACGAAGGCGGAGAACTAGCCGTTCTGGTGCATGTTTTTTTCTCACAGGAAAAAGACACGGAAAATCTCAGTGAATTTGAATCATTGGTGACTTCCGCAGGTGTTTCTCCTGTGCAGATTGTGACAGGAAGCCGTAAGGCTCCGCATCCGAAATATTTTGTCGGGGAAGGCAAGGCAGAAGAAATTGCTGAAGCAGTCAAAAACAGTGGTGCAGATGTGGTGCTGTTTGATCACGCACTTTCTCCTGCTCAGGAACGTAATCTGGAACGCTTGTGCCAATGTCGTGTTGTTGATCGTACTGGTGTAATACTGGATATTTTTGCCCAGCGGGCGAGAACTCATGAAGGTAAGTTGCAGGTAGAACTTGCACAGTTACGCCATTTATCGACTCGCTTAGTCAGAGGCTGGACCCATCTTGAACGCCAGAAAGGCGGAATTGGTTTACGTGGCCCCGGGGAAACCCAGCTGGAATCAGATCGCCGTATGTTGCGCGATAAAATTAAACAGATTCTGGGGCGTCTTGGTAAAGTAGAAAGACAGCGTGAACAGGGGCGTCAGGCGCGCAACAAAGCAGATATTCCCACCGTTTCTCTTGTTGGTTACACCAATGCCGGAAAATCAAGTTTATTCAATAGAATAACCTCGGCTGAGGTATATGCTGCTGATCAGCTTTTTGCTACTCTCGACCCGACATTGCGTCGGATCGCTGTAAATGATGTCGGCCCGGTTGTTCTGGCTGACACCGTTGGTTTCATTCGTCACTTACCCCATGATTTGGTGGCAGCGTTTAAGGCCACTTTGCAGGAAACAAGGCAGGCAAGGTTATTGCTTCATATCGTTGATGCGGCTGATAACCGGCTGGATGAGAACATTCTTGCAGTGGACAGTGTTCTGGAAGAGATTGAAGCGCATGAAATCCCTTCTTTGCTGGTGATGAATAAAATCGACATGCTGGACGATTTTGAACCCCGGATTGACCGTGATGAAGAAAATCGTCCGGTGCGAGTCTGGCTTTCAGCCCAGAGCGGGGAAGGTATACCCCTGCTATTGCAGGCACTGACTGAACTTCTTTCCGGTGAGATTGCACATTATGAATTGCATTTGCCTCCGGAAGCCGGGCGTCTGCGTAGCCGTTTTTACCAGCTTCAGGCCATTGAGCGTGAATGGATGGAAGAAAGCGGTCAGCTGGGGCTAGAAGTCAGGATGCCGATGATCGACTGGCGTCGTCTGTGTAAGCAGGAGCCAAATTTACCAGACTATGTTGTCTGATTGATTGGCGCAGGGCGACAAACAAGGTATTATTTTGGCCGCCATTTCAGGGTACTTAGCGTTATGGAGTAACGTGATGAAATGGTGGTGATGAAATGATTGTGCCAGAATTGCAGTGACGAAATCAGCACTGTCATCAGCACTGTCAAAAGGTATCACCCAAAAATATTGGTTGCTTATGAAACGGTGAAGTTTATCGTTTTTGCCCATGGAGGTTGTGTCTGATATATCAGTAACAGCGGCCTGTGAAGTGGGAAGCCTCACCCGTGTGGGTGGAAGAGCAGTCACCTCTGAAAAACCAGTGAAAAACTAAAAAGTGGAGCTAAAACATGGCGTGGAATCAGCCCGGTAATAACGGACAGGACCGCGACCCGTGGGGAAGCAGCAAGAATAATGGCGGCAACTCCGGCGGCAACAATAAAGGTGGTCGAAACCGTGGGGCAACTGATCTCGACGATCTGTTCCGTAAACTGAGCCAAAAACTCGGCGGCCTCGGTGGAAACAAAGGTGGAAATGGTTCTGGGCAGAACCCTAAATTTGGTGGACGTCTTATTGGTCTCGCCATTGCTGTTGTAGTTGTTGTTTGGGTTGTCAGTGGTTTCTATACAATCAAGGAAACAGAACGTGGTGTTGTTACCCGTTTGGGTAAATTCAGCCATATCGTACAGCCCGGTCTGAACTGGAAGATGACATTTATCGACCGCGTTCGTGCTGTTAACGTTGAATCTGTTCGCGAACTGGCAACAACGGGTGTCATGCTGACATCGGATGAAAACGTAGTGCGTGCTGAAATGAACGTTCAGTATCGTGTTACTGATCCTGAAGCCTACCTTTTCAATGTCACCAATCCAGATAACAGTCTTCGTCAGGCGACTGACAGTGCTGTGCGCGGGGTTGTCGGCAAATACACAATGGAAAAAATCCTGACAGCGGATCGTACTATTGTGCGTAATGATACCCAAAAGGTACTGGAAGAAACCATTCGTCCATACCACATGGGGATCACCCTGCTGGATGTTAACTTCCAGACTGCGCGTCCGCCTGAAGAGGTGAAAGCGGCATTTGATGACGTTATCGCAGCCCGTGAAGAAGAACAAAAAACCATTCGTGAAGCAGAAGCCTATAAAAACTCTGTCTTACCAATTGCCAAAGGTAATGCTCAGCGTATTATCGAAGAAGCCAAAGCTTATAAGGTCAGTGCGGTATTGAATGCACGGGGTGAAGTAGCAAGTTTTGCCAAAATCCTGCCTGAATATAAAGCGGCACCGGAAATTACCCGTGAGCGTCTTTATATCGAGACAATGGAACGAGTTCTGAGTAATACCCGCAAAGTGATTGCCAATGAAAAGAGCAATAATATGCTGGTATTGCCACTGGATCAGGTTCTTCGTAGTCAGGCTGAAGCAGCAAAGGCTAAATCACCAGAAGTGAAAGTAACACCAGAGCATCGCAGCACGACACATTCCACACCAGCACACGGGCAATCAGGTTATGGCAGTTCTGGCTATGGTGATTCAAGCGACCTGCGTGGTGATACGACAAGACAAGGGAGACCATAATAATGCGTAAGTCGTTCGTCTTTGTTATTGCCGCCATATTGGTTGTGCTCTACTCATCAATCTTTATCGTATATGAAGGCCAGCGTGGGATCGTACTGCGTTTTGGTAAAGTAGTACGTGATGCTGAAAATAAGCCAGTGGTTTATCAGCCGGGCCCACATTTCAAGATCCCATTTATTGAAACTGTTAAAACGCTTGATGCCCGTATCCAAACAATGGATATCAAGGCAGACCGTTTCCTTACCAGTGAAAATAAAGACTTGATTGTTGACTCTTATCTGAAATGGCGCATTAAAGATTTCAGCAGCTATTATCTGGCTACCGGTAATGGTTCAATTTCTCAGGCTGAAGTTCTGTTAAAACGTAAATTCAGTGACCGTCTGCGCTCTGAAATCGGTCGTCTGGATGTTCGTGGTATCGTGACCGACTCCCGTGGTCGTCTGACGACGGATGTACGTAATGCTCTGAACCTGGGAACGAGTGATGAAGACTCTTCCGCAGACGATGCAATCGCTTCTGCTGCTGCCCGTGTGAAGAAAGAAACTAAAGGTGCACAGCCTGCTTTCAATCCGAACAGTATGGCTGCACTGGGGATTGAGGTTGTGGATGTCCGTATCAAGCAGATCAACCTGCCGGATGAAGTTTCAGGAGCAATCTACCAGCGTATGCGTGCAGAACGTGAAGCGGTAGCGCGTCGTCACCGTTCACAGGGGCTGGAAGAAGCTGAGAAGGTTCGCGCAGCGGCTGATAAGTCGGCGACTGAAATCAAAGCAGCAGCATATAGTGAGGCTCTGATTTTACGCGGTGAAGGTGATGCGGAAGCAACAAAACTGTTTGCTGATGCTTTCAATAAAGATCCTGATTTTTATGCCTTTATCCGTAGCCTGCGTGCGTACGAGAATAGCTTCAGGAATGAAGGGAATATCATGGTTCTCAGCCCTGATACAGACTTCTTCCGCTACATGAAAGATCCATCTAAACAGCGCACTCATAGTCGTGCTAATGACTGATAGTTTCTGATAGGTAAATTGATTACAGATAAATTGTCTGATATTTGCCTGAATTAGCAGAAATAAACGTCATTTCTGAGCCACTGTAAGAAAACTTACAGTGGCTTTTTACGTCCTTTTTTATACCCACAGTCTTTCAAATTGCTTCTTTTGTAGCTCTTATGAGTTATTCCGTCATTACCAATGCTGACTTATCAGCCCGTTAATATGACGAAACGAAATAACAGAAGTGAGAAAAAATACTGAAAGGTGCTAAATGAGATGGTAGAATCCATTTTTAAGCAACCGAGTGAACTTTTGAAATGGGTAAGAACGTTGTCGTATTGGGCACCCAATGGGGTGACGAGGGCAAGGGTAAAATCGTCGACTTGCTGACTGAACGGGCTAAATATGTTGTCCGTTATCAGGGGGGCCATAATGCGGGCCATACATTAGTCATTAACGGTGAAAAAACCGTTCTCCACTTAATCCCATCTGGGATCCTGCGTGAAAATGTCATTAGCATTATCGCTAATGGGGTCGTTTTAGCACCAGATGCTTTGATGAAAGAAATGAACCAGCTTGAATCACGTGGGATTCCTGTACGTGAGCGCTTGCTTATTTCTGAAGCTTGTCCATTGATCCTGCCTTATCATGTTGCATTGGACAATGCTCGTGAAAAAGCGCGTGGTGCGAAGGCAATCGGTACAACCGGTCGTGGTATCGGTCCTGCATACGAAGACAAAGTGGCTCGCCGTGGTCTGCGTGTGGGTGATTTGTTCGATAAAGAAACTTTCGCAGCTAAACTGAAAGAAATCATCGATTATCATAACTTCCAGCTGGTTAACTATTACAACGAACCTGCCGTTGATTTCCAGAAAACTCTGGATGATATTCTGGCGATTGCGGATATCCTGACTGGCATGGTAGTTGACGTTTCTGACCTGCTTTACAAAGCAACTCAGAAAGGTGAGCTGGTAATGTTTGAAGGTGCTCAGGGTACATTACTGGACATCGACCACGGTACTTATCCTTATGTAACCTCCTCTAATACCACCGCTGGTGGTGTTGCAACGGGTTCAGGTCTGGGTCCGCGTTACGTTGATTATGTACTGGGTATTGTCAAAGCTTACTCTACCCGTGTTGGTGCAGGTCCATTCCCAACAGAACTGTTTGATGAAACCGGTGAATATCTGCGCCAGAAAGGTCAGGAATTTGGTGCTACCACAGGCCGTAGCCGTCGTACTGGCTGGCTGGATATCGTTGCTATCCGCCGCGCTATTCAAATTAACTCCCTGTCCGGCTTCTGTATGACCAAACTGGACGTACTGGATGGCCTGAAAGAAGTTAAGATCTGTGTAGGTTATCGTCAGGCTGATGGTACTGTCATCGACACTACACCACTGGCAGCAGAGAACTGGGAAGGTCTGGAAGCGGTATATGAAACCCTGCCGGGCTGGGATGAAAGCACTTTCGGTGTGAAAGAGCACAGTCAGTTGCCAGAAGCTGCTCTGAACTACATTAAGCGTGTAGAAGAACTGTCTGGTGTTCCTGTTGATATTATTTCTACAGGCCCTGATCGCTCTGAAACGATGATCCTGCGCGATCCATTTGATGCTTAACTGATTATTTTTAATCACTAAGTATCTCTAACCGGGCTTTATGCCCGGTTTTTGCATTTTGGGGACGCAGACAGCCGTACCTCTATCATTTTTCTGGTGACAGCTTGCTTTGCTTAATTTTTAAAATACCCACATAATGTGACCAGTTAATGATGATAAACCAATAATCTTTACTTGTTTGGTTTCCAATAATCCCCGTTATATCCAGCCACCCAGAGGTAAGTGTGCAGTTAACCAGTTTTACCGATTACGGCTTGCGTGCCCTGATTTATATGGCTTCTTTACCTGAAGGCCAGATGACAAATATTACTGAAGTAACAGAAGTTTACGGTGTATCGCGTAATCATATGGTAAAAATCATTAATCAACTGAGTAATCTGGGATTAGTGAATGCTGTCAGAGGAAAAAACGGCGGCATTAGTCTGGGAAAATCCGCCAGTGAAATTAAAATTGGTGATGTGGTGCGTTTACTGGAGCCACTTGGATTAGTTAACTGCGACAGCTGCCATATTACTCCAGCCTGTCGTCTAAAATCAGTATTGAATCAGGCAGTGGAAAACTTTTTGGAAGAATTAAATCAATATTCTTTGGCCGATATGGTTGAAGACAATCGTCCCCTTTATCAATTGTTGCTGACGAAATGAAGCAGGAAATAAAGCGCGGGGATAAACAGCTTACTGATGACAACAGAGGAATAGCGATGTCAAAAGATCCTTTTCAGGAACGAGAGGCTGCAAAATACGAATCTCCTATCCCAAGTCGGGAATATATCTTGGATATCCTTTCTAAACACACCACTCCGGTAAGTCGTCAGGAAATAGCACAAGAACTTCAGTTAACCAGCGCAGAGGCGCAGGAAGCATTGCGTCGCCGTTTGCGCGCAATGGAGCGTGATGGACAGTTAGTTTTCACTCGTCGCCAGTGTTATGCGTTGCCGGAAAGATTGGATCTATTAAAAGGAACTGTCATTGGGCATCGTGATGGTTATGGATTCTTACGGGTGGAAGGTCACAAAGAGGATTTTTATCTGTCAGCAGAACAGATGAAGATGGCAATCCACGGTGATGTTGTTTTGGCCCAACCTTTACGTCCGGATCGTAAAGGCCGTATTGAAGCGCGTATCGTCCGGGTATTGGAGCCAAAGACCAGCCAGATAGTCGGGCGGTATTTTATCGATGCCGGTATGGGTTTTGTGGTTCCTGATGACAGCCGTTTGTGTTTCGATATCCTGATCCCGAAAGAAGAAATTTGCGGAGCAAGGATGGGGAATGTCGTTGTTGTGGAACTGACGAATCGCCCAACCCGCCGTACTAAAGCCATCGGTAAAATTGTTGAAGTACTCGGTGAAACGATGGGAACGAGCATGGCGGTTGATATTGCCCTTCGAACCCATGAAATCCCTTATAACTGGCCACCGATAGTGGAAAAACAGTTAGCTGGTCTGGATGAAAATGTCCCGGAATCAGCGAAAGAAGGCCGGGTTGATTTACGAGCACTGCCATTAGTCACTATCGATGGTGAAGATGCCCGTGATTTCGATGACGCAGTATATTGTGAAAGAAAACGCGGTGGCGGTTGGCGCTTATGGGTTGCCATTGCTGATGTCAGTTACTATGTTCGCCCACAAACGCCTTTGGATGCCGAAGCATGTAGCCGTGGTAACTCCGTTTATTTCCCGTCGCAGGTTGTACCGATGCTGCCGGAAGTGTTATCAAACGGATTATGTTCGCTAAATCCAGAGGTTGATCGCTTGTGTATGGTGTGTGAAATGACGATTTCCGCTCAGGGAAGGTTGTCTTCATACAAATTTTACGAAGCGGTGATGAATTCTCACGCCCGTTTGACTTATACCAAAGTAGGGAAAATCCTGCAGGGCGATCAGGAACTGCGAGAACATTACAAGCCGCTGGTGAAGCATATTGAGCATCTGCATGAACTTTATCAGGCGTTGGATGTATCCCGTGACGAGCGGGGAGCCATTTCGTTTGAATCTGAAGAAGCGAAATTTATCTTCAATGCGGAAAGGAGAATTGAGCGCATTGAACCGGTTGTGCGTAACGATGCTCATAAGTTGATCGAAGAGTGCATGATTCTGGCAAATATTGCGGCTGCGCGTTTTGTCGAAAAACATCGTGAACCTGCTCTGTATCGTATTCATGATCGACCACGAGAAGAAAGTATTCTGAATTTGCGTTCGGTCTTTAATGAACTGGGACTGGAACTGCCGGGTGGCATGACGCCAGAGCCGAAAGATTTCGCTGAACTGATGAAACTTGTCTCTGAACGTCCCGACCATGAATTGTTGCAAACGATGTTGTTGCGTTCCATGAAACAGGCCATTTATGATCCGGAAAATCGCGGTCACTTCGGTCTGGCCCTGCGCGCTTATGCACATTTTACATCGCCGATCCGTCGTTATCCTGATTTAGTTTTACACAGGGCAATTAAGTATCTGCTGGCACAGGAAAACGGTACTGCTGAACAGCACTGGACACCAACCGGTGGCTGGCACAACGATATGGCGCAGATGCTGCAATTGGGCGATCACTGCTCAATGACTGAACGCCGTGCTGATGAAGCGACACGAGATGTGGCTGACTGGCTGAAATGTGATTTCATGCAGGATCAGGTGGGTAATGTTTTCACCGGCCTGATTACCAGTGTGACGGGCTTCGGTTTCTTTGTCAGGTTGCATGATCTGTTCATTGATGGTTTGGTACATGTTTCCACATTGGATAATGACTATTACCGTCATGACAATGTTGGTCAGCGTCTCATAGGTGAATCTTCCGGGCAGACTTATCGGCTTGGCGATGAAGTAGAAATCCGTGTAGAAGCGGTTCACATGGATGAACGTAAGATTGACTTTGCTTTGCTTTCTACGACCCGCAAAGCCCGTAATAAAGGCAAAACAGCACGGGATAAAGCGAAAAAAGGCGCATTTGAGCGTAAAGGTGCCAAAAAAGGTCGTGATTGTAAAAAATCAGATAATTTTGAGCCAGATAGCGGTTTCCGTAAGAAGAAAAAAACGGAAAAAGCCAGTTCAGGAAATAAGTCAGATAAAACGTCAGACAGCCAGTCAGGAAAAGCAGGCAAAAAGAAAAAAATTTCAGACAAAACCAAAAAGATCACGGCAAAGCTGAAAGCTAAACGCGCGAAAAAAACGCGGAAAACAGTTGATAGTTAACTAGCAAAAAATAGAGATAATAGGGCGGTTTTCGCCGCCCTCCATTTTTTAGGTATCATCCCGTCATGAGTGAAATTATCTACGGTATTCATGCCGTTAAAGCCTTATTGGAGCGCGACCCACAGCGCTTCATGGAAGTTTATGTTCTGAAAGGGCGCGAAGATCGCCGTTTGACCCCGCTGTTGCAGGAACTGGAAAGTATCGGCATTTCTGTTCAACTGGCTAACCGTCAATGGCTGGATACACAGACAGAAAATGCGGTACATCAGGGGATCATCGCGAGGATTAAACCCGGACGTCAATATCAGGAGAATGACCTGCCTGATTTACTGGCTCAGTGTGAGCGTCCTTTCCTGCTGGTGCTGGATGGTGTGACTGACCCACATAATCTGGGAGCCTGCTTGCGTACTGCGGATGCCGCAGGAGTTCATGCCGTTATCGTTCCCCGAGACCGTTCGGCACAGCTGAATGCAACTGCGAAAAAAGTTGCCTGTGGTGCCGCAGAAAGCGTACCTCTGATCCGTGTTACTAACCTCGCCCGTACTTTGCGTTTATTGCAGGAACACAATGTCTGGATTGTGGGTACAGCGGGAGAAGCTACTCATTCCCTGTATCAAAGCAAACTGACTGGCCCGATGGCGCTGGTCATGGGTGCTGAGGGTGAAGGCATGCGCCGTCTGACTCGCGATCATTGTGATGAGCTGGTCAGTATTCCTATGGCAGGTTCTGTTTCTTCTCTGAATGTTTCAGTTGCAACGGGCGTTTGTCTGTTTGAAATCATGCGTCAGAGAAGCGCTTAAAAATATACCCTATGGATTTCGAGATGCGTCGCGGCAGCAAGGGAACTCATCACCAGGAACATAGACAATCGTCTGTTTATAAAAACGGTGACTGGGGTGAGTGAGCGTAGCCAACAAAGAGGCCACTTGAAAGACGGCGGGTATTACTTGAGTTTTTTCTACTACGCAGGTATAGTGACGCGTCGATTTTTCAGCCGTACTTAACACGTTCCTTGCCTCCATGGGCCACGGCTGACCCTGACAGGAGGCTGAATAATCCGTAAGGAGCAATGATAATGCGTCATTACGAAATCGTTTTTATGGTCCATCCTGACCAGAGCGAACAGGTTCCGGGCATGATCGAGCGTTACAGTGCAACTATCACTAACGCACAAGGTCAGATTCATCGTCTGGAAGACTGGGGCCGCCGTCAACTGGCTTATCCAATCAACAAACTGCACAAAGCTCACTACGTTCTGTTGAACGTTGAAGCTCCACAAGAAGCGATTGATGAGCTGGAAACTAACTTCCGCTTCAACGATGCCGTTATCCGCAGCATGGTTATGCGTACTAAGCACGCAGTAACTGAACCATCACCAATGGTTAAGGCTAAAGACGAACGTCGCAGCCGTGACCTGGTCCTGGAAGAAGGCCTGGTTGATGATGTTGATGAAGCTGGGGATTCTGAAGAGTAATCTCTGTGACAGCTAATCGTTTGGTGCTTTCTGGCACAGTGTGCAAGACACCGATACGAAAAGTCAGTCCATCCGGTATTCCACATTGTCAGTTTGTGCTCGAACATCGTTCACAGCAGCAGGAAGCCGGATTCAGCAGGCAGTCATGGTGCAGAATGCCCGTTATTGCCAGCGGACAATTGTTACAAGAATATACTCACAGTATAACGGTCGGTAGTCGAATAACCGTTTCAGGATTCATTAACTCCCATCATGGGCGCAATGGTCTTAGTAAACTGGTTCTTCATGCCGAGCAGATTGAATTGATAGATTCTGGAGACTAGCCAAATGGCACGTTATTTCCGTCGTCGCAAGTTCTGCCGTTTCACAGCGGAAGGCGTACAAGAGATTGATTATAAAGACATTGCTACGCTGAAAAACTATATCACTGAAAGTGGTAAAATTGTACCTAGCCGCATCACCGGCACTCGTGCAAAATATCAGCGTCAGCTCGCTCGTGCTATCAAGCGTGCACGCTACCTGTCTTTGTTGCCTTATACTGATCGTCATCAGTAATAGGCACAGTCCATTCACGACTTTGAGAGGATAAGGTAATGCAAGTTATTCTGCTTGATAAAGTAGCGAACCTGGGTAGCCTGGGTGATCAAGTTAACGTTAAAGCGGGTTATGCCCGTAACTTCTTAGTTCCTCAGGGCAAAGCTGTTCCTGCAACTAAGAAAAACATCGAATTTTTCGAAGCTCGCCGTGCTGAACTGGAAGCTAAACTGGCTGACGTTCTGGCAGCAGCACAAGCTCGTGCAGAGCAAATCAAAGCACTGGGCGTTGTGACTATCGCTTCTAAAGCGGGTGACGAAGGTAAACTGTTCGGTTCTATCGGTACTCGTGACATCGCTGATGCAGTTACTGCTGCTGGTGTTGCTGTATCTAAGAGCGAAGTTCGCCTGCCTAACGGCGTTCTGCGTACTGTTGGTGAGCACGAAGTTCACTTTCAGGTACACAGCGATGTATTCGCACAGTTGAACGTTAGCATTGTTCCAGAAGCTTAATCTCTGATTAGCTACAAGAACATGTGCACAAAAAACGCTGGCAATGCCAGCGTTTTTTGTTTTCTTATGAAATGATTACCTTAGCTATTTCACTTACTTTTTCGATGATATCTTGAGGTGCTCTCTCAATAAATTTGATCTGGCGATTGGCAAAATCTAAGGATTTTATCTGATGAATAAGAATTGCTCCTTGAGTAGATAGATCCTTTGGTAAGATCACTTCCATATTCATCCCTCTTTTCATACTGGTAATCGGGGCTACAATAGCAAATCCTGTATGCTCGTTGAACATTTTGCGAGAGAGTACAAATGCAGGTCGACGTTTCATGATTTCTTTACCTGCACTTGGATCAAAATCTAATGAAACAATGTCTCCTTTTTCTGGTATATACATCAGAGTATTTCCTTACCAACAGGCTTGGAGTTAAGCCACTCTTTATCTTCTTCTGTTATTGTAAAACATTCTTTGGGACTTCCTGCTAATAGTGATTCCAGAGTTAACTCTTCTTCAATTGGTGTGAGTACAATTCTGTTATCCTGAATAGACAGTTCTAACTTTGAGCCAGTATGCAGATTTAGTGTTTTCACAATAGCTTTTGGAATACTAACAATGTTAGCTCCTCCAGATTGACGAATAACGACAGCAGCCATAATTGTGTCTCCTCCTGCTTAATTTATGCTCTAGTATAGCAATAGACAATGTTTTACAAAAGTAAAACTCCCTCTTTTTAATTCCTTCGTGCGTTTACCCATTCAGGCAGGGCTGTTATGCTTGAGCCTTTATTTATCCAATAAAGGTAATTTCATGACAAAACCTTCTTTTGAATCTATTGAAGCACGTGCAAGCTACGGTATTGGTTTGCAGGTTGGACAACAATTGCAGGAATCCGGTTTGCAAGGGCTGGAGCCAGAAGCTTTACTGGCAGGTCTGTGTGATGCACTGGAAAGCCGTGCTCCGGCGCTTCCTGTAGAAGAACTGCATCGTGCTCTGCGTGAAGTACATGAGCGTGCCGATGGTGTTCGTCGTGAGCGTCAGCAGGCGATGGCAGAAGAAGGCAAAAAGTTCCTGGCAGAAAACGTACAGCGTGAAGGTGTGAGTAGCACTGAGTCTGGTTTGCAGTTCTCTGTTCTGACTCAGGGTGATGGCGCAATCCCGGCTCGCAGTGACCGTGTTCGTGTTCACTACACTGGCCGTCTGATCGATGGCACTGTATTTGACAGTTCTGTACAGCGTGGAACGCCAGCAGAATTTCCTGTCAGCGGCGTTATCCCTGGCTGGATTGAAGCTCTGACGCTGATGCCTGTTGGCTCCAAGTGGGAACTCTATATCCCTCACAACCTGGCTTACGGTGAACGCGGTGCAGGTGCTTCCATTCCTCCTTACAGCACTCTGATCTTTGAAGTAGAACTACTTGAGATCCTGTAATTCTGAACAATAAAATAGCTGGATAACCGGCTATTTTATTTTAGAAAATGCAGAGGTGTATATGTTACAACAGATCTGCCAACTTGCACGGGAAGCAGGCGCAGCCATCATGTCCGTTTATCATGATGAGCAACCGATGCAAATAAAGCATAAAACCGATGATTCACCCGTTACTGCTGCGGATATTGCCGCTCATAAGATCATCAAAGCAGGGCTGACACGCATTTCGCCTGATATTCCATTGATATCAGAGGAAGATCCACCGACATGGGATGAGAGGAAAAACTGGCGTCGTTACTGGCTGGTTGACCCATTGGATGGCACGAAAGAATTCATTAATCGGAATGGTGAATTTACGGTCAATATCGCACTGATTGAAGAGGGTATTCCTGTCATGGGAGTTGTGTATGTCCCAGTACGTGACGTCCTTTATTCAGGGCATGAGCGGCATGCGTGGAAGGAAACTAACGGGCAGAAATTCCCTATCAAAGTTGTCTCTGCAACACCACCCACTGTCGTGGTTAGTCGTTCTCATATGGATGATGAGCTGAGGGATTATCTTACTCAGTTAGGGGCTCACCAAACACTGTCAGTCGGATCATCACTTAAATTTTGTATGGTAGCTGAAGGGAAAGCCCAGCTTTATCCTCGCTTCGGGCCGACAAATATCTGGGATACTGCTGCAGGCCACGCCGTTGCACTTGCTGCAGGCGGGCATGTTACTGACTGGGCAGGTAAAACGCTGGACTATACGCCGCGTGAATCGTTTTTAAACCCGGGATTTAGGGTGACGATTTTTTAATGGGGTAAAGTGATAATGGTTCCTGACGAAACCATTATCACCAGCCAATATCATCGGATATTTTTAATATAACCAATTAATTTTTCAGTTCTTCTTTGATCAAAGCAAGGACGTGCTTGATATCTTCATTGTTCAACTTGCCATCTTTGACAAACTGTACGATACCGTTTTTATCCAGCACAATAATTGCTGAACTTTTAGGTTCCAGACCCCATGCTTGTTTGGTAACACCATCACTATCGACAATAAATTGTGACCACGGGAATTCTTTCTTACTGTCTTCAAGGCTGCTACGGACGAAAGCACTGGTGCCGAAGATAGCATCATCAGTGTTTACAACGCTGGTTGTCTGATATTTATCTTTCGGAAGATCAGCGGCTTTTAGGGCCTGAATAAGAGGGTCATTCATTTCTTTGGCAGAGCTGCGTCCGGCAATATGCTGGATAGTTCTGACTTTTCCCGGCAGTTCTGCACTGCTCCATTGTTGATAGCTAAACTTACCGTTGTTGAGAAGGAGTTCACCTTTGTCTGCTATAATTACGGCAGGCACAGGTTGCCCGACAGTAATGTTATGAGCAAATGCAGTAATTGAAGTTAAACTCAATATTAAAGCTAACACTATGTTTCTTAGCATATTTATTCCTTACTTAGCATGATGTGACATGTTATCAGGGAGTATCATACCCAGCATAGCGACTGTTAACTGGTCTGCTCTCATAAAATAAAACAATTTGGTAACATTTAAAATAAAATATAAGTAAACCTTCAACAAGGATAACATAATGCTCTATTTTTTCATTATGTTACGCCAAAACAGCGGTTGAATCTTCAGTATTCGGGAACGAATTTCCAGATGCAGAGTCTATAGAACGTACACAGCCGTGATGTACCTTTTGATTCACTAATTGCGCAGTACAGAAAAATAGTATCGTAAGAAGCATGGAGGAGTAAAAAAGAGATGAAAATCTTTCAGCGCTATAATCCACTAAAAATTGCTCTCTACGTAAAAACCCTATTCCGTGGAAGGTTATATATCAAAGACATGGGTGCCTTTGAATTTAATTATGGGAAAATTCTGCCTCCCAAAATAAAAGATAAACGCCATTTCAATGTCATGAGTGAAGTTAACCAGCAGGTGTTGCTTCTACAAGCCGAAATGGGGTAGTTCCAAAATAAAATAGTTTTGGGAACTGAATGAACGGCCTTTCGGCCGTTTTTTGTTGGTGTTTCTTATTGGGATTTATTCAGATATTGCCGGTTCTGTTGGGCTACTGGAAGGCGTTGGGGTATCAACAATTTTGGTTACCAGTAATTGGTCGATTTTATAATTATCAATATCTACCACTTCGAATTTATATCCGCTGAACTTCACATAATCAGTACGCTTCGGGATTTTCCGCAGGCGGAACATCATAAAACCAGCAATCGTTTCATAATTGCTGGAATCGGGGAAGTCTTCAATATCCAGAACTCGTAACACATCTTCTATGGGCGTGCCGCCTTCGACTAACCAGGAATTTTCATCACGGACAACAATCTGTTCCTCCTGCCCCTGACCGATTAAATCTCCCATTAAAGTCGTCATAACGTCATTCAGTGTTATCACACCCATTACCAGTGCGTATTCATTCAGAATGATGGCAAAGTCATCTCCGGCAGCCTTGAAACTTTCCAGTGTGTCAGATAGCGAAAGGGTATCTGGGATCATCAGTGCATTGCGGATTTGAACACCATTTTTCAGGTTGAGACTTTGCCCACTCAGAACACGGTTCAGTAAATCTTTGGAATCAACGTAGCCCATGACATGATCGATATCGCCGTCGCAAACAAGGAATTTCGAGTGTGGATGAGTAGAAATCTTTTCTTTGATACTGTTTTCGTCTTCATTCTTATCAAAATAAACCACACTTTCGCGGGAGGTCATGGCAGACGGAACTGTACGGGATTCCAGCTCGAAAACATTTTCAATCAACTCATGCTCTTGTTTACGTAATACACCGGCGACAGCTCCAGCTTCAACCACAGCATAAATATCATCAGAGGTAATATCTTCATTACGGGCCATTGGGATTTTAAAAATCTTGAATATGCAGTCGGCAAGGCCATTGAACAGCCAGACTAAAGGCCGGGATATTGCCAGACAAAAACGCATTGGGTTAACAATCCGGATAGCAACGGCTTCAGGCTTAATCATCCCAAGACGTTTGGGTGTTAGATCAGCAAGTAGAATAAAAAGGCTGGTTACGATAATAAAAGAACAGATAAAGCCGAGTTGCTCTGCCCAGTCATGGGGCATGAAACTGGTCAGTAGTGACTTAATGGCAGGCGAAAATGCTGATTCTCCAACAACACCCGCGAGGATTGCTACAGCATTCAGACCAATTTGTACGACGGTAAAAAAGCGGCCCGGAGTTTCCTGTAACTTAAGAACGCGGGCAGCATTAATATTTCCCTCGTTCACCATCAGTTTTAGTTTTATTCTTCTTGAAGCGGCCAGAGAAATTTCAGATAACGAAAAAAATGCGCTGATAGCACAAAGCAAAAGTATGATTAATAAACTGTTTAACATAAAGTATCCAAGTCTTATCTTCAGTGGCAGGGTAGTTTTTTATTTGAATAACACTGAAGAAAGGAGTGAAAAATTACACAAATAAAAACTTACGGCAAAGGTAATATGCCGTAAGTTAAATGAATTTAGTCAAATAATTATAACATTGGGTTGACTAAACTGGCTAGTTTCTGGACGTAGGCGGGAAACAGATCCCCGTTCCTCCCAGCCCACAGTACCCTTCAGGGTTTTTCATCAGGTATTGCTGGTGATAATCTTCCGCAAAATAGAATGGTCCGGCTGCCCGGATCTCTGTGGTGATCGTGCGCTGATCGCCATTCTCATCCATCGCTAGCTGATATTGTTCGAGACTAGCGACTGCCTGCGCATATTGTTCAGGAGAAACGGTATAAAGAGCTGAACGATATTGTGTGCCAATATCACCATGCTGACGCATCCCCTGTGCCGGATCGTGATTTTCCCAGAACAGTTTTAATAATTGGCTATAGGTAATTTTTGTCGGGTCAAACACAATTCTGACAATTTCAGAATGTCCGGTTAATCCTGAACAAACCTCTTCATAGGTCGGATTTGGAGTGATGCCACCACTGTAGCCGGCTGAAGTGGTATAAACCCCTTCTTGTTGCCAGAACAGGCGTTCGACACCCCAGAAACACCCCATTCCGACATAAGCAATTTCCATATTTTCAGGGATGTTATCTATCGCATGCTGTGTAACGTAATGATAGGGTGATACAGTTAATGGTAATTCTCTACCGGGTAATGCACTTTGTTCAGAAACATGTTGGCTTTCGTTAGTTGAATTTGGCAAGATTCTCTCCTGTTTATCATCTATTTTATGGTTATAGAGTTGCTTGTATATCTATAAAGCTTTACCAAAATTAATTTATGGCAGAATTTTTATACTGCTGAATATTACCCCTAAATAAATGTATTAGGAGTTAGCGTGTCACGATACTCTTTCATATTTGTACTTTGTGTGTCTATCGCAACTCCATCGGTTTATAGTGCAAATTTACGATTGAAAGTGGAAGGACTTTCTGGCGAACTGGAAAAAAATGCCAGAGTGCAGCTCTCAAACATTAGTACTGATGAAGTTTCTCCCGATGGACGTTTTCGTGCCCGTGTCGAGAAAGCGATACGAAAAGGACTCAGGCCACTGGGATATTATGAGCCTACAATTGAATTCACTTATCAGGAAAATACGCCTCCTTCCCGTCCGGTTTTAACAGCAAAAGTCACTTTAGGAGAACCGGTTCGGATTGCCGGTGTTAAGGTTGATTTGGAAGGGGGAGCCAGAACCGATCCTGATTATGCGACAATGATTAAAAAAAATATGCCGAAAGATGGGACGATCCTGAATCATGGTGAATATGAAAGTTTTAAGAATGCGCTGAATAATCTTGCTCTCAGGAAAGGGTATTTTGATGCCGAAATGAAAAAAAGTGAGCTGGAAGTCTCTAAAGAACGGCATATATCTTACTGGGATTTTGATTTTGATAGCGGGCAACGTTATCGTTTTGGCCCTGTTAAATTTCAGGGTTCACAAATCCGCGAAAACTACCTGAATAATCTGGTGCCATTTAAAGAAGGTGATTACTACTCTTCGGAAGAGCTGGCAGAACTTAACCGTCGGTTGGCAGATACTGGCTGGTTCAACTCTGCGGTTGTCGTACCTGATTTTAAAACGGGTCGCGGGAGTAAAGATAAAATATTACCACTGGATGCTTCATTAGTTCCCCGCTCTGCCAACTATGTTGAGTTAGGTGGAGGATATGCAACAGATGTTGGTCCCCGTGTTCAGGTAAAATGGAAAAAGCCGTGGCTGAATTCCCGAGGGCATAGTTTAAGCACCAGTATCAATGTTTCCAGACGTGATCAGGTGATTGATGCGTCTTATAAAATGCCACTTAAGGCTAACCCGCTTGAGCAGTACTACGAATTGCAAACCGGTTATAAACGTAAAGAACTTAACGATACCACTTCTGATACAGCAACTTTAAACCTCTCCCGCAACTGGGATCTCTCCACCGGATGGCGGTATGGTGTCAACCTGCGCTGGAGCCTCAGTCACTTTACGCAGGCTAATGTGACAAATACCACTGCGTTGCTTTATCCGGGAGCTAATGTCAGCCGAATCCGCCAGCGTGGAGGCACGATGCCTTACTGGGGGGATAGCCAGCGCTACTCAATTGATATCTCTGATACAACCTGGCATTCAGATGTCGACTTTATGGTGTTACAGGCTCACCACGTCTGGGTCAGGACGTTACGTGATAAACATCGTTTTGTTGTGCGCGGCGATCTTGGCTGGATAGAAACTAATCAATTTGAGAGAGTGCCACCTGATTTGCGTTTCTTCGCTGGGGGTGATCGCAGTATTCGTGGTTACAAGTATCAGAAAATTTCACCTAAAGACAGTGATGGTAAATTGACAGGTGCATCAAAACTGGTTATTGGCTCGCTGGAGTATCAATACAATGTTCATGGTAATTGGTGGGGAGCTATGTTTGTGGATACCGGCGAAGCAGTCAATGATATCAAAAGGAGTAACTTCAAAACCGGTGCAGGTATTGGCGTGCGCTGGGCTTCTCCCGTCGGGCCGATTAAGTTCGACCTTGCTTCTCCTGTAGGGGACAAAAATAATCATGAGGTTCAGTTTTACATTGGCTTAGGGGCTGAACTATGAGGTGGGTAAAAAGAGTTAGTATTGCTTTCCTGCTGATTGTTGGCCTGTTGCTCATCACGGTTGTGGGATTAGTGACAACACAAACCGGCCTGCATTTTATGATCAACAGTGCAACGCGTTTGGTTCCGGGGCTGGAGATAGCAAATGTCAGTGGCGGCTGGCGCGATTTAACACTGAAAGGCATTAAATATAAGATGCCGGGTGTTGATGTTAATGCTGATAATTTTCACCTCTCACTACGGCTTTCCTGTTTACATCGCAGCCATATCTGCGCCAATGCCCTGACAACGGAAGGCGTCTCTGTTCTGATTAATACCGCTGAACTTCCGCCGTCAGAAAAATCGCCGGATTCTGAGCCATTAACTGAATTGAAAACGCCGTATCCTATCGAGTTGGATCTCCTTTCCTTAAAGAATATTCACGTCAAAGTCGATGATATCGCGATTGATTTAGGTGAATTTAATGCGGGAGCACAGTGGCAGGAAAAGCATCTGACGTTAAAACCAATACAAATCAGTAATCTTTTGGTTGCACTACCCAAAAAGCCTATTGAACCTACTGAACAAAAACCCCGGTCAAAAACTGAATCTGAACAATCATTGGGTGAAGTTTTAAAGACGCTGTTTGCCAAGCCACTTTTGGCAGACTTACCTGCGATTCCTATTCCTCTTGATATCACGGTAGAAAATATTCACGGTCGCCAGCTTCGTTTGGCGGGAGATAATGATATCACCATCAATGATGTGGAGCTGAAAGCCAGTAATCAGGGGCAGGATGTAGATATCAAAAACTTTAGCGTGAGTGCGCCGGAAGGCTCTCTGGTAATACAGGGAACGGCAAAACTTGCTGAACAGTGGCCGGTTAAATTGTCAGTTAAGGGTAGTACTACGCTGGAACCCGTAAAAGGGCAACATTTTCAGGCAAAACTGGATGGTGCTTTGTTACAGCAACTTAATCTGGCATTAAAGCTTGCAGGGCCCGTGGATGCGGACCTGAATGTTCAGACGGAATTAGCTAAAGCAAATCTACCTATGCGCCTGACACTGGTAAGTCATCACCTACAGTGGCCATTAACGGAAAAAGCGGAATATCAGCTGAATGATGTCAGGTTACACCTGAATGGTAAAGCCAGTGATTATGACCTTTCCCTACGCTCTGATATTAAAGGGAATGAACTTCCTCCGGCATTATTGGTTCTGGATGCGAAGGGAAATGAGGAGTTGCTCCGGCTCACACGTTTGCGCCTGTCGGCATTACAGGGTAATGCCGAGCTCACAGGTGTGGTTGACTGGAGTAAAGCCATTAGCTGGAATGCTCAGTTGCACCTGCATGGTATTGACACTGAAAAACAGTGGCCGGAATGGCCTGCCAGAATAGATGGCAAGGTAGCGGTTCGGGGTAGCTTATATGGCGGGAGCTGGCAGCTTCAGCTTCCTGAAATAGCCCTTGATGGTCATGTAAAGCAGAACAGTATCAAAATGCATGGCAAAGTTTCCGGTAATGCAGCGGGGCAATGGGATATTCCCCAATTTAACGTCATCTTTGGTCGTAATACGCTGGATGTTAAAGGCCGTCTTACTGATGAAAAATGGGAGTTAGATGGCGATATTCATGCGCCACAACTAAATGGCCTGTTGCCGGGGCTGTCTGGTGTGGTTATGGGGGATTTGAAACTACGTGGCAACCTCAAAGCACCTCAGGTCGTTGCAGACTTAAACGCGCGTGGTGTGCGCTGGCAAAATGATTTATCGGTAGATAGCGCGGTTATTAAAGGGGATTTACGGTCAACGGATCAAATTGAAGGCCGGTTATCAGTCATCATTCAGCAGCTGAAACAGGCCGATTTGGCTATCAATAATCTGGAGCTTAACGCCAAGGGCACAGAAAGACAGCACGAACTGCAATTACGGGTGGATGGCAACCCTGTATCAGGCCGTTTGGCCCTGAATGGCAGTTTTGACCGCAAACAGGAACGCTGGAAAGGTAATATCAATAATACTTATTTTGATACGCCTGTTGGCGAGTGGCGTTTAAGTAAAGCAGTGACGTTTGATTACCAAAATTTACAGCAGAAAGTGATCGTTGGTACTCATTGTTGGCTGAATCCGAATGCTCAGCTCTGTATCCCGAAACCGATAGAAGCAGGTAGCAGCGGGCAGGCTGATATAGTACTGGAGCGTTTTGATCTTGCCATGATCCAGCCATATCTGGATAAGACAACTCAGCTAAAAGGGATATTCAGTGGTAATGCTAATGTTAAATGGACGGAAGGACATCAATTACCACAGGTAAAAATGGCGCTTGAAGGTGATGGTGTTCAGCTTCGACAGGTTGTGGAAGGCTCGACGCTACCCGTTGATTTCGAAAGGCTGACTCTGAATGCAGGCCTGAAAAACGGAAAGGTTGATTTATCGTGGTTGTTTAAACTGGTCGGCAATGGCCAATTAGATGGTCATGTTCAGATAGATGATCTGGATGGACGGCGTAAATTATCTGGTAATGTCGATGCCCGTTTTCTTTCTCTTAATCTGATTAAGCCCATTTTGGACAAAGGTGAAAAAGCTGACGGAACTTTGAATGCAAACTTGAATCTTGGCGGGAGTGCCAAGAATCCATTGTTATATGGTTTCCTGAAGGCAGATGTTTTTCAGGTTAATAGCCACTGGTTGCCATTTGATATTAACCAGAGTCAGTTATCCGTTTATTTTGATGGTGTTCGTTCTGATTTGGAAGGGATCATTAAAACACCTCAGGGACAGCTTAATCTTCACGGTAATGCAGACTGGCGTAATTTAAATGCCTGGTCTGCCAGAGTCACTGCCTATGGGGATAAACTGCGGGTTACTGTGCCACCCATGGTTAAAATAGATGTAAGTCCTGATTTGGTTTTTGAGGCAACACCTCATTTACTGAAACTCAATGGTAATGTGGGTATCCCATGGGCCCGGATTACTGTTCAGGAGTTGCCTGAATCTGCCGTAGGTATTTCTTCTGACGAAGTAATGTTGGATAAAAATCTTCAGCCGATAGAAAAGAAAAAGTCTTCCATTTTGATTCAAAGTGACTTAAATATTCACATAGGTAATGATGTTCGCTTGAATGCATTTGGCTTGAATGCCCAGTTGAAAGGAGATCTGAAAGTTATTCAGGATCAACAAGGTCTGGCGCTGAATGGTCAAATTGATATTCCGGATGGTCAATTTCGTGCTTATGGGCAGGATTTACAGGTGCGCAAGGGGCTGATTATGTTCTCTGGCCCACCGGATCAACCACTGTTGAATATTGAAGCAATCCGCAATCCTGAATCGACAGCGAATAATGTCATCGCTGGTGTGAGGGTGATGGGGCTGGCAGATAAGCCTAAAATTGAAATTTTCTCTGAGCCGGTGAAATCGCAACAGGAAGCACTTTCTTACTTGTTGCGTGGTGAAGGCTTAGAAAAGGGAGGCTCTGACAACTCCCAGATGACTTCTATGTTGATCGGCCTCGGCGTTGCCCAGAGCGGTAAATTAGTAGGCAAAATAGGTGAAACCTTTGGTGTCTCTGATCTGGCTCTGGATACACAGGGAATTGGCGATAAATCGCAGGTTGTTGTGAGTGGTAAGATTACCAACGACTTACAGGTGAAATATGGCGTTGGTATTTTTGACTCACTGGCAACTCTGACCCTACGTTACCGGGTGATGCCAAGATTGTATCTGGAAGCGGTATCTGGTATTGATCAGGCTTTAGATCTGCTCTATGAGTTTGAGTTTTAACGATGCGAGTTATTGTTTATGGTAGCCTGAGGCGCAAACAAGGCAATCACCACTGGATGACCTATGCCCAACTTTTAGGAGAGCATCGGCTTGAGGGGTATGAAATTTATGACCTGGGGCATTATCCCGCGGTAGTCCGCGGCGAAGGCACTCTTGAATGTGAAGTTTATCGCATTACATCATCCATTTTGACTGAACTGGATGATTTGAAAAAGAACACTCAGGAATATCAAAGGGAATTGATCCAAACCCCCTACGGCAGCGCATGGATTTATTTATATATGTTATCTGTCGAGGGTCTTACCCGAATAGAAAGTGGTGACTGGCTGAAACGTCACGAAGAAAAATAACGATCTGTATTGTGTTTTTTTAGGATCACTCTAATTGACTAACTAAAAAAAGCCTCTGTGCCGATAAGAACACAGAGGTTTTTTACGATCAAAACTTGCTGTTATCCGTCAGGATTATTTTTTGGCAGCACGTTCGAAAGAAGTCAGGATTTCAGCTTTAGCTGCTTCAACATTTTCCCAGCCGTCAACTTTTACCCACTTGCCTTTTTCCAGATCTTTGTAGTGTTCAAAGAAATGGGTAATCTGAGAGCGCAGCAGTTCTGGCAGATCGTTCACATCTTTGATGTGATCGTATTCTTTGCTCAGTTTAGTATGAGGAACAGCAACCAGTTTAGCATCTTCACCGGATTCATCGGTCATTTTCAGCATACCAACCGGGCGGCAGCGGATAACGGAGCCTGGCTGCAATGGGTATGGAGTTGGAACCAGTACGTCAACCGGGTCACCATCAAGGGACAGAGTGTTGTTGATGTAACCGTAGTTGCACGGATAGAACATAGCCGTTGACATGAAACGGTCTACAAACAGAGCGCCGGAGTCTTTGTCGACTTCATATTTAATTGGATCAGCATTTGCCGGGATCTCAATGATAACGTAGATGTCTTCTGGCAGTTCTTTACCCGCCGGTACGTTGTTCAGGCTCATAAAAGGTTTCCTTCAATTTCAAACCAAAATGGAGTGCGGGGTATTATAGCCAAAACAGGCCTAAAGTAATTCCATTTTTCTGATTCGTAGAGTGAACCATAATTTATGAAAGGTGTATTTCTTTATAAAGAAGAGACGAAACTTCGTCTCTTCAATTAGCCATTTAATAAATCGATTTATTCTTCGGGAAACTCAGCCATAAAACTTTCGGCTTTTTCCACCATCGATTTGGTTCCGACAAACAGTGGAACGCGCTGGTGCAACTCGCTTGGTTTGATATCCAGTATCCGGCTTGTACCGTCACTGGCTTTACCGCCAGCCTGTTCAGCCAGGAATGCAATCGGGTTGCACTCATATAACAGGCGTAATTTACCGGTCGGATGGCTGGCTGTACTTGGGTAAATGTAAATACCGCCTTTCAGCAGGTTGCGATGGAAGTCAGCAACGAGTGAACCGACATAACGGGTAGTGTAAGGACGCTGAGTCTCTTCATCCTGCTCCTGACAATATTTGATGTATTTCTTCACACCCTGAGGGAATTTAATGTAGTTCCCTTCGTTAATGGAGTACATATTGCCTTTTGCCGGGAACTGAACTTTTTCATGAGTCAGGCAGAATACACCCAGAGAAGGATCATAAGTGAAGGTATGAACACCACAGCCAGTGGTGTAAACCAACATGGTGGATGAGCCGTAGACGACATAACCAGCCGCAACCTGACGATGGCCCGGTTGCAGGAAGTCTTCTTCAGTAACCGGTTGCCCGATTGGTGTAATCCGGTGGTAAATGGAGAAAATAGTACCAACGGAAACGTTTACATCAATATTCGAAGAACCATCCAGTGGGTCCATCAAAACAACATATTTTGCATTTTCTGCCCGATCGCCATCAAAGATGACGATATCGTCTTCTTCTTCAGAAGCGATACCAGCTACTTCACCGCGAGCTTTCAGTGCTGCCTTGAGTTTTTCATTGGCATACAAGTCCAGCTTCATCTGAACTTCACCCTGAACATTTGAAACACCGCTAGTGCCCAGAATATCCACCAGACCTGCTTTATTGATGTCCCGATGAATGATCTTGGCACCCAGTTTGATAGCAGAAAGTAATGCGGTCAATTCACCTGTAGCATGAGGAAAGTCGTGCTGTTTTTCGACGATGAATTCGCCTAATGTTTTCATGACGAAGGCCCTGATTTGGTTATGATTTTAAAAGAGTGCATCACATGCGTGTTGCACTTAAGTGCGGGCAGTTTAGCTAAAGAATAGAATGATTGATAGGTCATTGCATTTCTAATCTATGATTTGATGGTTAGAATAGTGATACACTTCATGATATCGGATAGAAATAAATGCGTATTCATATTCTTGGCATTTGCGGAACTTTCATGGGAGGGCTGGCCATCCTCGCTCGCTCGTTAGGCCACGAAGTGACCGGTTCTGACGCCAATGTGTATCCTCCTATGAGTACTCTGTTGGAAAATCAGGGTATTGAACTGATCCAGGGATACGATCCTTCACAACTCAATCCTGTACCAGATATGGTGATCATCGGTAATGCCATGACACGGGGCAATCCTTGTGTTGAGGCGGTTTTGGATCGTGGTATTCCTTATACATCAGGCCCGCAGTGGCTGCATGATCACGTTTTGCCGGAGCGTTGGGTTCTGGCTGTTGCAGGAACACATGGCAAAACGACAACAGCCGGAATGCTGGCATGGATTCTCGAAGCCTGTGGTTATAAACCGGGATTTTTGATCGGCGGCGTACCGGGTAATTTTGAAGTTTCAGCACAACTGGGTGAAAGCCCGTTTTTCGTGATTGAAGCGGATGAGTATGATTGCGCTTTTTTTGACAAGCGTTCAAAATTCGTTCACTACAGCCCCCGCACGCTCGTTATGAACAATCTTGAGTTCGATCATGCTGATATTTTCGAAAATTTGGCTGCGATTCAAAAACAATTCCACCACCTTGTCAGAGTTGTGCCGGGAACCGGTAAGATCCTGGCCCCCGACCATGACATTAATCTGAAACAGGTTATCGGCATGGGATGTTGGAGTGAATTGGAATATACCGGTGAAACAGGGAGCTGGCAGACCAAAAAAACGACTCAGGACAGCAGTACTTATCAGGTGTTCCATCATGGTGAGTTGGTCGGTGAAGTTAGCTGGTCATTAGTGGGTGAACATAATATGCATAATGGCTTGATGGCCATTGCAGCAGCTTACCATGTTGGAGTGCAACCTGCGGACGCTTGTCAGGTATTGGGTGACTTTATTAATGCCCGTCGCCGTCTGGAGTTAGTCGGTGAGGTGAATGGCATCTCGATTTACGATGATTTTGCTCATCACCCAACAGCCATTCTGGCAACGCTGGAAGCGTTGAGAAGTAAGGCAGGGGGCATGGCTCGTATCCTTGCTGTTCTGGAACCTCGCTCAAATACGATGAAGCTCGGCATGAGCAAAAATGAGATAGCTCCTTCTCTGGGCCGTGCAGATGAAGTATTTCTGTTTCAGCCCGGTAATATTCCGTGGCAAGTTGCTGAGATAGCTGAACAGTGTATTCAACCCGCCCGTTGGTGTTCTGATATTGATGCGTTGGTACGGATGATCGTTGAATCAGCACAGCCCGGTGATCATATATTGATTATGAGCAACGGTGGTTTTGGTGGTATTCATGAGAAATTACTGGCGGCGTTGAACAAAAAGGATCAGGCGGCCTGATTGTTCATGTGAGAGGATCGCAATGATCGGGCGATCCTCTGTGTGGCTAAATAGCGTTTAACCTATTATTAATTTACAGTTCTTGATCAAACAAATTGAGTATAGCTTCATAGAGCTGTGCCGTTGTAACGGCCTTTGTCGGGGTAGAAAAAACCGTATCATCCCCTGCGATGCTGCCAAGGATCCCTTCAGCTTTACCTAATGAATCCAGTAAGCGTGCAATTAATTGTGCTGCGCCGGGGCTAGTGCGAATAACCACGACTGAATGATTATAATCGACATCCAATACCAGATTTTTTAATGGGCTGGTGGCAGTAGGAACACCTAATTCAGCTGGCAGACAGTAGACCATTTCCATTTTTGCATTGCGGGTTCTGACTGCACCAAATTTTGTCAGCATTCTGGAAACTTTAGACTGGTTAATGTTTTCAAAGCCTTCTTCCTGAAGTGCTACAACAATCTCGCCCTGAGAGCTGAATTTTTCTTCTTTTAGTAATGCTTTGAAAGCTTTTACCAAATCTTCCTGTTTCGAAGGAATTCGCATATTTCACCATCGTTAAATCCGTTATGAAGTCAATATTATGCAAAAGAGTGAATTTTTATGCAAGGAAGGGACGGAAAGACCGTGACAGGATGCATAATTACATGATTGAACAAGGTAAATGTATTGTTAATAAAATGGAGTCACTAGCAGTAAAAGAGAAGAACAGATTAATTAACTCATTAATTCATAAGATAGCAAGAATAATTCCTAAAAAAGTGTCCGTTATCTCATTAACAGATAAGCATTTTGTCTAAAATAAAGAACTTTGGTGTTCCATCCTCAGGCTATTCGGTAGATAATCTGGCTGTTAACAGATTGTTTTTAATACGTAGTGATGAGTAAGGCAGAAGGCTTATCCCATACCTGTATTGAATATGGTAAATTGAGCCTCTTAACCAGACAGATTTCAGTTTATTACAGCACTTAATTTTTAAAGGAGTATCAGGATGAAAGTTGCAGTTCTCGGTGCAGCCGGTGGTATTGGTCAGGCACTTGCCCTTCTACTCAAGACCCAGCTTCCTTCAGGTTCAGAACTTTCTTTGTATGACATTGCCCCGGTAACCCCAGGCGTTGCTGCCGATCTGAGCCATATCCCGACAGCAGTTAAGGTCACTGGTTTTGCGGGTGAAGATGCAACTCCAGCATTGGCAGGCGCAGATGTTGTATTGATTTCTGCTGGTGTAGCGCGTAAACCTGGTATGGATCGCTCAGATCTATTTAACATTAATGCAGGCATTATCCGTAATCTGGTTCAGCAGATTGCTAAAACATGCCCGAAAGCATTGATCGGAATTATTACTAACCCTGTGAACACGACTGTAGCAATCGCTGCTGAAGTGCTGAAAAAAGAGGGTGTGTACGATAAAAACCGTCTGTTTGGTATAACAACGCTGGATATTATCCGCTCTAATACCTTCATTGCTGAACTGAAAGGCAAAAAACCAGAAGAGCTGGAAGTTCCTGTTATCGGTGGTCACTCTGGGGTAACTATTCTGCCATTACTGTCTCAGATCCCTGGTGTTAGCTTCACTGCTGAAGAAGTTGAAGCTCTGACAAAACGTATCCAGAATGCCGGTACTGAAGTTGTTGAAGCAAAAGCGGGTGGCGGATCTGCGACTCTGTCTATGGGACAAGCAGCTGCCCGTTTCGGTCTTTCCCTGATCCGTGCTCTGCAGGGTGACAGCAATGTTATCGAATGCAGCTATGTAGAAGGTGATGGCAAACACGCTCGCTTCTTCGCACAACCTATTCGCTTAGGTAAAAATGGTATTGAAGAACGTTTAGATATTGGTCAGCTGAGTGAGTTTGAACAAAACGCCCTGAATAATATGTTAGACGTTCTGAAAAAAGATATTGAATTAGGCGAAAAATTTATTAATGGTTAATTCAATTAATTCTTAATTTATTAATATACGAATTAACTTAAATATATTAGATAACTAAAACCGCTAACTTAAATACAGTTAGCGGTTTTTCTTTTCAATAATTATATTGATAGCTAATTATTCTTTTTTCTCTCTGACTTTCCTTTCTAATAATTCCCCGGTATGGGGATCGAAATAACGGCTGGGCCATATTTCAGACGGATGAATACCTAAATAATTTGCTATTATCCATTCTCCCTTGGGCCATGGGCGAGAAAGAGTATTCGCCAAAGTTGATGAGCTTAATCCTGATTCACGGGAAACAGCGGCCAGAGTTGTTCCACGTTTACGTAAAGCAGCAATAATATCAGCAGGATGCCAATCCGATTTCATAGAAATCATTTTTTTAATCCTTTCCTATTAAATTTAGAGCCACATTAGTGGTATAACTAAAGCGTTAGAGTGAAATTAATAACGAACATGGATCTGTTATTAAGAAAATAAAATAACATTATTTTTTCTAAAAATATTTCTTATTTTTTCTTAATAACTTCTTTTTTGAACTTGGTTACAAAAATAGAGAAACATTATGAAAAAAGAGTGGTATACGGCAATGGAGTTGACCGGTGTAGGTGAGTTACCTAGATCACCACAAGGAGTGAATGCCAGAGCGAAACGTGAAGAATGGATGAGACAAAAACGAGCGGGTGTTCAGGGTAGGGCAATTGAATATCACTATTCTTGTTTTCCTGAATCAACTTTATCGGCTCTGGAACTTAATGAAATATCGCCTGAATATCAGGTTCAGAAACAAGACCCTCTATCTATTTGGGTAAGTGCATTTAATTTACTCACGGATGAAGAAAAGGAGGTAATTACAGAAGTGATACTAAGAGATGGTATAAGAAGTTTTTTGGAAAAAATTCTAGCTACCTGAGCCAGCTTTTGAAAAGCCAAATTGAAAAACAAAGGGTATAAGATTTGGTTTTCTCTTTACTGCTCCGGTAATAAGCGAGGAGAGAGAGATGAAAAAAGAATGGTATTCTGCAAAGGAGCTCATTGGCCTCGCTGGTCTGCCATCATCCCCTCAAGGGGTAAACCTGATGGCAAGACGTGAAGGTTGGGAACAGCGTCGTAAGCGTGGGGTGCAGGGAAAAGCGCTCGAATATCATGTCAACAGCCTGCCCGAAGATGTTCTGAATGTACTGGCCGTGAGTGAAAGCTCGGTTGAGTACTACCGGAACAAACGGCAAGATCCGTTTATGATTTGGGTGGAAGCTTATTATCAACTGACCAAGCCCGAAAGGGAGCGCATGGTTAAGTTCATTTTACGGAAAGGGTTAGCCAGCCTTGTACAATACACAGGAATTCAAGAAGTTGAAAACAAAGGCAGTATCTCAGACTGAACAGTCTGAGATACTGATTGCATAAGCTCAGGAAAGTCGCTGTACAGCGATATGGGCAAGTCCCACAAGGGCCGCTTTGTATGGAGACTCATCAAGTACTTGTAACGCTGAAATTGCCTTATCAGCTTCTTCCTCGGCCCGTTGGCGGGTGTAATTGAGTGAACCACACTGTTTCATCGTTGTAAGCACAGTATCCAACAAATGGCGGCCATTGCCTTTTTCAATCGCCTCGCGGATCAATGCTGACTGCTCAGGAGTTCCGTGATTCATCGCATGTAAGAGCGGAAGAGTCGGCTTACCTTCATTCAGATCATCCCCGGTATTTTTTCCGAGCGTATTATCATCGGAATCGTAATCTAAAAGATCATCGATCAACTGGAATGCAGTACCAAGATAGCGACCATAATCGCGTAGTGCTGCTTCCTGATCCGGGGTTGCATTGGACAAAATAGCGGAAGAATGTGAGGCCACTTCAAACAGGCGCGCCGTTTTGCTGTAAATGACGCGCATGTAATCATCTTCTGAAATATCCGGATCATTACAATTCATCAACTGCATCACTTCGCCTTCTGCAATGACATTCGTGGCATCGGACATCAGTTTCAGCACGCGCATTGAGTTGAGGTCAGTCATCATTTGAAACGAACGGGTATAGATAAAATCACCGACCAGTACGCTGGCTGCATTGCCATACATGGCATTAGCTGTTGCCCGACCGCGACGCATATCGGATTCATCTACGACATCATCATGAAGCAGGGTTGCTGTATGAATAAATTCTATCAGGGCAGCAACTTTGATATGTTTCTCTCCCTCATGACCCAGTGCCTTAGCAACCAGCACGGCAATCATTGGGCGAATGCGTTTGCCACCGCCACTAATAATGTAATAGCCAAGCTGGTTGATAAGCGCAACATCAGAATTTAATTGGTTAAGAATGGTTTCATTAACCGCTGCCATATCATCAGCTGTAAGTTTAATTATCGATTCTAAGTTCATGTTTTGGCTTCGGACTCTGATTCAGAGCTGTGCTCATTAATTAGTATATCAATAGATATCACGTTTTATTGATTGTACTTGAAAAACCGTTCAAATAAATGACAATCGAAAAACTCCGCTTTTTTCTCATCTGTTCTAATTCTGCTCTTGTCTTCCAAACGGTTTTTGCGTAGAATTCGCGCCCTATTGTGAATATTTTATAGCGCGCTCTGGAAAGAATTTTAGGGGGTGCGCGGAAAGCGGAGTTTATATGTACGCGGTTTTCCAAAGTGGTGGTAAACAACACCGAGTAAGCGAAGGTCAGACAATTCGCTTGGAAAAGCTGGACATCGCAACAGGTGAAACTGTTGAGTTTGACCAGGTTCTGATGGTCGCTAATGGCGAAGATATCCAGATCGGCGCTCCAGTAATCGAAGGCGTTAAAGTTAAAGCTGAAGTAGTTGCACACGGTCGTGGCGAGAAAATTAAAATTGTTAAGTTTCGTCGTCGTAAACACAGCCGTAAGCAGCAGGGCCACCGTCAGTGGTTCACTGAAGTTAAGATCACTGGCATCGCTTAAGATATTAGGAGAGCAGATAAATGGCACACAAAAAGGCTGGCGGCTCGACTCGTAACGGTCGCGATTCCGAAAGTAAACGTCTGGGTGTAAAACGTTTTGGTGGTGAGTCTGTATTAGCAGGCAGCATCATCGTTCGTCAACGTGGTACTAAATTCCACGCAGGCAACAACGTAGGTTGTGGCCGTGACCACACCCTGTTCGCATTAGCTGACGGAAAAGTTAAATTCGAAGTTAAAGGTCCACAAAACCGTAAATTTATCAGCATAGTAGCTGAATAAGTTTTTTGAACTTCGATCGAATCGGAAGCCCTGCAATGTGTGTTGCGGGGCTTTTTATATTTTGGATTACGCCATCTCTGGGTACGATCTGCCATCCAGCTTTATAGTGGCTATCCTACGGAGAAAAGTGATGAAATTTGTAGATGAAGCCAGAATACTGGTTGCAGCGGGAGATGGTGGCAATGGCTGTGTCAGCTTCCGTCGTGAAAAATATATTCCAAAAGGTGGGCCGGACGGCGGTGACGGCGGTGACGGCGGTGACGTCTATCTGCTGGCAGATGAAAACCTTAATACCCTGATTGACTACCGTTTTGAAAAATCCTTCCGTGCTGAACGTGGGCAAAACGGTCAGAGCCGTGATTGCACCGGCAAACGTGGTCAGGATATTACCATTAAAGTTCCGGTAGGAACCCGTATCCGCGATATCGCTACAGGAGAGATTCTGGGTGATATGGTGCGTCATGAGCAACGTCTGATGGTTGCCAAAGGCGGCTTCCACGGGCTGGGCAATACCCGCTTTAAATCCTCGGTTAACCGTGCTCCTCGTCAAAGAACAATGGGAACACCGGGAGAAACTCGTGACCTGATGCTGGAGCTGATGCTGCTGGCTGATGTCGGTATGCTTGGTATGCCGAATGCGGGTAAATCCACCTTCATTCGAGCGGTTTCAGCAGCCAAACCTAAAGTGGCTGATTATCCATTTACGACGCTGGTACCAAGCCTTGGCGTTGTACGTATGGATAATGAGCAGAGCTTCGTAGTCGCTGATATCCCGGGTCTGATTGAAGGTGCATCAGAAGGTGCAGGCTTAGGTATCCGTTTCCTGAAACATCTGGAGCGTTGCCGTGTTCTGTTGCATCTCATTGATCTGTGCCCGATCGATGAATCTGATCCAGTAGAAAATGCCCGTATCATTATCAACGAGCTGCATAAGTACAGTGAGAAACTGGCTGAAAAACCACGTTGGCTGGTATTCAATAAAGTTGATCTGACTGATCCAGAAGAAGCTAAGCTGAAAGCAAAAGCAATTGCGGATGAACTGGGTTGGGAAGGCGATTACTACATGATTTCAGCCGTGAATCGTCAGGGGGTGAAAGAACTCTGCTGGGATATCATGGACTTCATTAAAGTTCAGCCTCGCCAGATGAATGCTGAAGAAGACGCTCAGCCGGAAAAAGTTGAATTCATGTGGGATGACTATCATAAGGAACAGTTGCAACAGGTATCTGAGGAAGATGATCTGGATGACGACTGGGACGAAGAAGATGAAGAAGGCATTGAGTTTATTTATAAACGCTAATCGCTTATTTCAGATGCTTTAATGATGAAAAGGGTGCTGTTAAGGCGCCCTTTTTTTCTGGAATTTCTTTTTATGAATTACTTATACCTTATGGATTTCGAGTTGCTTCACGGCGGCAAGGGAATGAATCCCCGGGAGCATAGATAACTATGTGACCGGGGTGAGTGAGCGTAGCCAACAACGAGGCAACTTGAAAGACGACAGGTATATCAATTATTCTGATAGAGAGATTTATATAAATGATGCTCGAAACGGACCAGAGGAGCTCGACGATTCCGTAGATTTTCTGGAGTAACAGAGTAAGATGAAATAAATTGGACGAAAGCAATCTGTTGCCCACTGGCGGCTGTCATAAAGCCAGCAAGATTATACACCCCTTGCAGTGAACCTGTTTTTGCAAATACTTTACCATCCACACCCGCAGTATGGAGTCCCGGACGATAGGCTAACGTGCCGTCAAAACCTGCTTTAGGCAACATCGAGATGATATCCAGCTCATTGTTGTGTTGCGCAATGAATTGCAGGATTTCCATCATTGTTGAAGGAGTGATGAGATCGTGACGTGAAAGACCAGAACCATCAACGATGACCGCATTATCGATATCAATACCGGCTTTTTGTTTTAGAATTTGGCGGATAGCATCAGACCCGGAACGCCATGTACCGGGAACATTAAAGTAATAATGGCCCAGAGTGCGATAAACCGTATCTGCTATCATGTTATCTGATTTTTTTAGCATCACCTTGAGCAAATCAGGTAAAGGTGCCGATTGATTCATTGCCAGCGTTTTTTCGGGCTGCTGAGGAAATGATTGGCGCCGTAGATGGCCTTTCAGTTCAATTCCGGCGAGACGTAATTCATTTTTCAGTATAGTTCCAGCATAGCTTGCCCCATTCTGGACAGCAAATGCCAGTGGCAATGGTTCATCGCGCTGGGACAGGCAGCCAGTCAGGGTATATCGGTTTAATTCGCCTGTGGTTACATCAAGTTCACAGTATTTTGCTTCCGATGAGCCTTTAGCGAGTGTTTTAACTTCGCTGAAGACGTTGACGGGATAATAAGAAGGCGTGTGAACAATAGCTGGTTCATTTGCCTGTTCTGCGCTATAGAGTAGGACAGAAAAGCAATTTTTATCGACAATGGCAGCGCCGGGCGGCGCGCTGAAACATTGGGTCATATCATTCCATACCCATCCTGGCGCTTTATCGTGGCTGGAAAAAATAGAAATGTCGATGATGAGATCGCCGTTAATCTGTTGTATACCCGACTGTTTCAGCTTCTCAACCATATTGCGTAGTTGCGTGCGCGTCAGTGATGGATCGCCGACAAAGCGGGCAATAAGGTTACCCTTTAATTTGCCATCTTCAATATTGGCATTGCTCTCCAGCGTTGTGACAAAACGAAAATCTTTGCCAAGCTGTAATAAGGCAGCTAATGCTGTCACTATTTTCTGAGTACTGGCCGGTAATGCCAGTTGTTGCCCACGATAATCAATAATTGGTGCTTTTTCACCGATTTTTTGGGCGATAAATGAAACATTGGCCCCTGCTGGCAAATATTCAATATTCTTCTCAATTGAAGAAGCATTTGCACCAAAAACGCTCAGGCTCAAACTGAGCATACAAGCTATTTTGCTGGTAACTTTTAAAAGAGCCATAGATCTCGCATATATAATGTGGGTGTATTTCAATAAAATTTGTATTAATAATACTAAGACGCAATTCAGGAAAAAGTAAACGATGATCCATCACCAACTCTACGTTAAAATGATAGATTAGCAGGTAGAATGTGTATGTGAACTATCAGACTATTCTGTAGTTTACGCCCCTTTTATTGTCTGGAAGCCCACCTGATAGGGTGTGCTCATTGTGTTGCAATATATTGCAATCTACTGTTATTGCAAAATAAGTTACCTTTTTGCAAAAATCAGGAAGATGTTGTCTGGGCTTAGGATTGATTTAGAGGTTTAATAAATGAAACAAATTCCGATGACGGTACGTGGCGCGGATAAATTGCGCGAAGAATTAGAACATTTGAAAAATGTACGTCGCCCTCAAATTATTGCTGCAATCGCTGAGGCACGTGAACACGGTGATTTGAAAGAAAATGCCGAATATCATGCTGCCCGTGAGCAACAGGGGTTTTGTGAAGGCCGTATTCAAGAAATTGAAGCTAAACTTTCTAATGCGCAGGTGATAGATATCACGAAGATGACCAACAATGGCCGTGTGATTTTTGGTGCGACGGTAACGGTGCTGAATGTTGATTCTGATGAAGAACAGACTTATCGCATTGTGGGTGACGATGAAGCGAATATCAAAGAAAATCTGCTTTCGGTTAATTCACCTATTGCTCGTGGCTTAATTGGCAAAGAAGTGGATGATGTAGCTGTGATTGAAACACCTGGCGGTAAAGTGGAATATGAAGTTCTGAACGTCGAGTATGTTTGATATTCAGCTTAAAAGCTAAGTTTTCCTTCCCACACGATGTGTGCGGGAGGGAAAATGGTAAGTGGTCATAATACCGGTAATGATAATGAAAAGGCCCGAGGAGGTCTTTTTTTGTCATGATAAAATGGCACTTTTGTATAAAGATATTGAGATTATTTCGGTAAACTAATCTTACGCTCTTCAGAAGGGCGATAGAGAACTAGCATTTTTCCAATAATTTGCACATTATATGCACCAGTTTCACGAACAATAGCTTCCGCGATCAAAGTTTTGATTTCACGGTCTTCGCCTGCAACTTTGACTTTGATAAGCTCGTGATGCGAAAGGGTTTGTTCGATTTCGGCCAATACGCCTTCAGTCAGTCCGTTGTTACCGATCATGACAACAGGCTTTAATGAATGAGCGAGACTTTTCAGGTATTGCACTTGTTTCTTGTTAAGAGTCATCGTTTTTTTGCTTAGTTGGGATTGAAAACGACCTATTCTACCGCCATCTCTTATCTATCACCATAAGTGTGTGGTGTGGTTTGATAAGAGAGTGAAAAAATAAGACTCTCTGTTAGTAACAGTTGGAAAGAACAATGGCCAATAAAAAACGCTCAGCAAGCTCAAGTCGCTGGTTACAAGAACATTTTAGTGATAAATATGTTCTTAAGGCGCAGAAAAAAGGGCTTCGCTCCCGCGCTTGGTTTAAACTTGATGAGATACAGCAAAGCGACAAAATATTTAAACCGGGCATGACCGTTGTTGATTTAGGCGCTGCTCCAGGTGGGTGGTCTCAATACGTAGTCAGTCAGATTGGTGGGCGTGGGCGGGTCATTGCCTGCGATCTTTTGCCAATGGATCCCATTGTCGGCGTTGATTTTCTGCAAGGGGATTTTCGTGATGAGCAGGTATTGAAAACATTACTTGAGAGAGTTGGTGATAATAAAGTCCAGGTCGTCATGTCGGATATGGCTCCCAATATGAGTGGAACCCCCGCGGTCGATATTCCTCGATCCATGTATCTGATTGAATTAGCATTGGATATGTGTCGTGATGTGCTGGCCCCTGGGGGCAGTTTTATTGTCAAAGTGTTTCAGGGAGAAGGCTTTGATGAATACCTGAGGGAAATACGCTCCCTTTTTACGAAGGTTAAAATTCGTAAACCGGACGCTTCGCGGGCACGTTCGCGTGAAGTATACATTGTAGCGACGGGGCGGAAAGTATAGTACCCTGCTGCTATTTGTTAACACAGTTGTAATAAGAGGTTAATCCCTTGAGTGACATGGCGAAAAACCTGATTCTCTGGTTAGTCATCGCAGTTGTCTTGATGTTATTGTTCCAGAGTTTTGGTCCCGGCGATTCTAGTGGTCGTAGGGTGGATTACTCTAACTTCATCAGTGAGTTATCACAGAATCAAATAAGTGAAGTACGTATTTCTGGTCGTGACATTGATTTCACTAAGAAAGACAACGGTGGAAAATACAGCACGTATATGCCAGTTCCAGATGAGAAGCTGCTGGATACACTGCTAAACAAACAGGTAAAAGTTGTTGGTGAACCACCAGAACAACAGGGCCTGTTAGCGTCTATCTTTATTTCATGGTTCCCAATGCTGCTGCTGATTGGCGTTTGGATCTTCTTTATGCGTCAAATGCAAGGTGGTGGCGGTAAAGGGGCGATGTCTTTCGGTAAAAGCAAAGCCCGTATGCTGACGGAAGATCAGATCAAAACGACATTTGCAGACGTTGCTGGTTGTGACGAAGCAAAAGAAGAAGTGGGTGAGCTGGTGGAATACCTGCGTGAACCCGGCCGTTTCCAGAAACTGGGTGGTAAGATCCCGAAAGGCATCCTGATGGTTGGGCCTCCGGGTACAGGTAAAACCCTGTTGGCGAAAGCAATTGCAGGTGAGGCTAAAGTACCATTCTTTACCATTTCTGGTTCTGACTTCGTTGAAATGTTTGTTGGTGTTGGTGCTTCCCGTGTTCGTGATATGTTCGAACAGGCGAAAAAAGCCGCTCCTTGTATTATCTTTATCGATGAAATCGACGCGGTAGGCCGTCAGCGCGGTGCTGGTCTGGGTGGTGGACACGATGAACGTGAACAGACACTGAACCAGATGCTGGTTGAGATGGATGGCTTCGAAGGTAATGAAGGTATCATCGTTATCGCTGCAACCAACCGTCCTGATGTACTGGACCCTGCGCTGCTGCGTCCTGGCCGTTTTGACCGTCAGGTGGTTGTTGGCTTGCCTGATGTACGTGGTCGTGAACAAATTCTGAAAGTTCACATGCGTCGTATCCCGCTGGATACCGACATTGATGCTTCCATCATTGCCCGTGGTACACCTGGATTCTCGGGTGCCGATTTGGCGAACCTGGTGAACGAAGCTGCTCTGTTTGCTGCCCGTGGCAACAAACGTGTTGTTTCAATGGTGGAATTTGAGAAAGCCAAAGATAAGATCATGATGGGCGCAGAACGTCGCTCAATGGTCATGACGGAAGAGCAGAAAGAATCTACTGCTTATCATGAAGCAGGGCATGCCATTATTGGTCGTCTGGTTCCTGAGCATGATCCGGTTCATAAAGTGACGATTATCCCACGTGGTCGTGCGTTGGGCGTGACTTTCTTCCTGCCAGAGGGTGATCAAATCAGCGCCAGCCGCCAGAAACTGGAAAGCCAGATTTCTACTTTATACGGCGGACGTCTTGCAGAAGAGATCATCTACG
Organism: Xenorhabdus sp. PB30.3; assembly: GCF_963895965.1. Taxonomy (NCBI): domain Bacteria; kingdom Pseudomonadati; phylum Pseudomonadota; class Gammaproteobacteria; order Enterobacterales; family Morganellaceae; genus Xenorhabdus; species Xenorhabdus sp. PB30.3. Next base: position 50,859 of record NZ_CAWQMW010000068.1, read on the forward strand.
GCCCAGAGAATGTTTCTACCGGTGCATCGAACGATATCAAAGTAGCAACATCCATTGCCCGCAACATGGTCACGCAGTGGGGCTTCTCAGAAAAACTGGGGCCATTACTGTATGCGGAAGAAGAGGGTGAGGTTTTCCTTGGTCGTTCAGTCGCTAAAGCGAAACACATGTCGGAAGATACTGCTCGCTTAATTGATCAGGAAGTTAAGGTTCTCGTTGACCGCAACTACCAGCGTGCACGTCAGATTCTGATGGATAATCTGGACATCCTGCACTCGATGAAAGATGCGTTGATGAAGTATGAAACCATTGATGCGCCTCAGATTGATGACCTGATGAACCGTACTACCGTTCGTCCACCGGCAGGCTGGGAAGGCGATAACAGAAATGGCGGTAATAGCAATAATAGTAATAACCGTCAGGATACATCGTCTCAGCAGCAGTCTGCGAAACCTGCGGATGGTAACCCAACCGCATAATCTACTCAAACCAAAGGCAACTATAAGTAACACAGGTTGCCTCTGGTTTTGACAGACCGTACTGATTAAACCCCGGGGTAAACCTGGGGTTTTTAACATTAAGGCTCCCTAGCAATGAAACTGACAGCCAGAGGAAGTATCCTTGATCTTTCCCATCCACAGGTTATGGGGATTTTGAATGTCACCCCTGACTCCTTCTCAGATGGTGGTACACACAATACCCTAGATACAGCCTTACGCCATGCTGTCAGTATGATTGGAGAAGGTGCCACTATTATTGATGTCGGCGGGGAATCGACACGCCCCGGTGCAGATGAGGTCAGTGAACAGGAAGAACTGGATCGTGTTGTGCCCGTAATCGAGGCTTTGTCCCGGCGTTTTGATGTCTGGATATCGGTTGATACTTCAAAAGCTATCGTGATACAGGAATCTGCAAAAGCCGGCGCTCACATTATCAATGATATTCGCTCATTACAGGAGCCGAATGCTCTGGAAGAGGCAGCCAAAACAGGCTTACCCGTTTGCTTGATGCATATGCAGGGACAGCCCGGAACGATGCAGGCAGAACCCCATTACACTGATGTTATAGCGGAAGTAAAAGCATTTTTGGAAGCTCAGATTGAGCGCTGTATCGCGGCTGGTATTGCAAAAAATAACCTAATAATCGATCCGGGCTTCGGTTTTGGTAAGAATTTATCGCATAATTATCAGTTATTGGCTCAGTTGAAAGCATTTCATCATCTTGGTGTACCCATCTTGGCTGGCATGTCGCGTAAGTCAATGATTGGGCAGTTACTTCATGTACCCCCTCAGGAAAGAGTCACGGGAAGTGTTGCCTGTGCTGTCATTGCAGCAATGCAAGGCGCTCAGATTATTCGTGTGCATGATGTAAAAGAAACTGTGCAGGCAATGCAGATTGTTCAGGCAACCTTGTCAGAGAAAAATACGCTGTCAGCAACAGACAATTTTTGAACAAATAACGATCTGTGAACAACGAATACGTTCAGCAAAGGAAGAAAGAAGTTTATGAGTAACCGTAAATATTTTGGTACCGATGGTATCCGTGGCAAAGTCGGTAACAGTCCGATTACCCCTGATTTTGTCTTAAAACTTGGCTGGGCTGCGGGGAAAGTACTGGCGCGCCATGGTTCTCGCAAAATTATTATTGGTAAAGATACCCGTATTTCTGGTTATATGCTGGAATCTGCTCTGGAAGCAGGCCTTGCAGCTGCCGGGTTATCCGCCTCATTTACCGGTCCTATGCCAACACCTGCCGTGGCATATCTGACACGCACTTTTCGTGCTGAAGCCGGAATTGTGATTTCTGCTTCCCATAACCCTTACTATGATAACGGAATTAAATTTTTTTCCATTGATGGCACCAAACTTCCTGATGATGTGGAAGAAGCGATTGAAGCTGAAATGGAAAAACCACTGACTTGCGTAGAATCCGCTGAGTTAGGGCGTGCTAATCGGATTGTTGATGCGGCTGGTCGTTATATTGAATTCTGTAAAGGTACATTTCCTAGTGAACAAAGCCTGAATGGATTGAAAATTGTACTGGATTGCGCTAATGGCGCGACTTACCATATTGCGCCAAATGTTCTCAGAGAACTGGGTGCTGAGGTGATCGCCATTGGCTGCGAGCCAAACGGCATTAACATTAATGAAGAATGCGGTGCAACGGATGTCCGTCTATTACAGAAGAGGGTACTGGAAGAACAGGCTGATGTCGGTCTGGCATTTGATGGCGATGGTGATCGCATTATCATGGTTGATCACCTGGGCCATAAAGTGGACGGAGACCAGATACTTTACATCATTGCACGTGAAGCATTACGCCAAGGGCAGCTGCGTGGCGGAGCTGTTGGTACTTTGATGAGCAATATGGGACTGGAGCTGGCATTGAAGCAGCTTGGCATTCCATTTGAACGTGCAAAAGTGGGTGACCGCTATGTACTGGAAAAATTACAGGAAAAAGGCTGGCGTCTGGGTGCAGAAAACTCAGGCCATATCATCTTGCTGGATAAGACCACTACAGGTGATGGTGTTGTTGCTGGTTTGCAGGTTTTGAGCGCAATGGTACGTAATGACATGACCCTGCATGATTTGTGTAGTGGCATGAAGCTGTTGCCCCAGGTACTGGTTAATGTGCGTTTTGCGGGCAATAACGATCCACTTCAATCAGAACAGGTACTGGAAGTAGTTAAAGAGGTTGAAAACGAGTTAAATGGCCGAGGTCGTGTTCTGCTGCGTAAATCAGGCACTGAACCTCTGATCCGCGTTATGGTGGAAGGGGAAGATGAAGAACAGGTCACTACATTGGCGCATCGTATCGCTGATTCAGTGAAAGGGATGAGCTGATTTGTTGATTTTTTCCTCAATCAGCGTCAGTATTTAAAATTAACCTTGCTTGTCTGAGACGCTTTGGTTAGTATTCACACCCGCTCAATCAGTTAATTTTTCTAATTGAGTGGGTGATGCAGAATAACGTTACCGTAGTATAACGTCACAGTTATGGTAAATCCCACGAGGAAACGGGTACAACATATGTATGAAGCTCTTTTAGGTATATTCTTGCTGGTCGGTATCGGGCTAATTGCTCTGGTTCTGTTGCAGCAGGGGAAAGGTGCTGATATGGGTGCTTCCTTTGGTGCGGGTGCGTCTGCAACAATATTTGGTTCATCGGGTTCTGCGAATTTTATGACCCGTATGACAGCGGTTTTTGCAACATTGTTTTTTGTTATCAGTCTGATTCTGGGAAATATGACCACGAATAGAACTGGTTCAAGCGGCAAATGGGAAAACCTTAGTGAGCCTGTAAAAACTGAAAAACAGGTAGAGACTCCGGCAATACCGGCAGCTCCAGCTAAACCAAATAGTGATATCCCTCAGTAATTTTTGATAGAAAGTTTTCTGTCAGAAATAGTCAGTAAAAGAATTGAAGTAGGGTTGTTTATTTAAACAGTTATTATTAGCCGCTTAAGATAACAGTCCTATAATCAGTGCCGAGGTGGTGAAATTGGTATACACGCTACCTTGAGGTGGTAGTGCCTAAACAACGGGCGTACGGGTTCAAGTCCCGTCCTCGGCACCATTAATCTAGAAACTTGCGTTTTTAGTATTATCAGCGTAAGATTTGCCACGTTTTCGAACGCGGGATGGAGCAGCATGGTAGCTCGTCGGGCTCATAACCCGAAGGTCGTCGGTTCAAATCCGGCTCCCGCAACCACTTCTTAACAACTATGTACCTTTTCAAACAGTTATAAGCTTAGCAACCATAGAGGTATTAACCCTGATTTGACAGGTTGCTTCATGAGGTATAGCTTTGATAGGTATTACAAGAAGTTGGTTGAGACCACTGGCAGTAAACAGGGTCCAGTTACATAAAGCCCCGCGTATCGGGGTTTTTTGTTATTTGACAGCAGAACTACTGGGCTAATATAGCCCTTTTTTTATGTCTTGGGGGTGGGCTTGTCCACATTAGAGCAAAAATTAACAGCGATGATTTCAGCACCAGTTGAAGCTTTAGGTTATGAATTAGTGGGCCTGGAGTTTATTCGCGCACGCGTATCGACACTGCGAGTCTATATCGATAGTGAGGAGGGTATCACTGTTGATGATTGTGCTGATGTTAGCCATCAGGTCAGTGCAGTACTCGACGTCGAAGATCCGATCCCAGGGCTTTACAACCTGGAAATATCTTCTCCGGGGCTTGAGCGTCCACTGTTTAAGGCTGAACACTACCAGCGTTTCATGGGGGAAGAAATCAGCCTGATGTTACGCATGGCAATGCAGAATCGTCGTAAATGGCAAGGTATTATCAAAGCCGTTGATGGTGAAATGATTACGGTTACGGTGGATGGAAAAGACGAAGTGTTCGCACTGAGCAACATCCAGAAAGCGAACCTGGTACCCCACTTTTAAAGTTCGGATGAGGCAACTAGGATGAATAAAGAAATTCTGGCTGTTGTTGAAGCGGTTTCTAATGAAAAATCTCTCCCTCGCGAAAAAATCTTCGAAGCATTAGAGATTGCACTGGCGACAGCCACCAAGAAAAAATATGAGCAAGAAATCGATGTTCGTGTCTGCATCGATCGTAAATCCGGTGATTTTGATACCTTCCGCCGCTGGGTTGCGGTAGAAGAAGTCACCCAGCCTACTCGCGAAATCACACTGGAAGCGGCAAAATTTGACGACCCGGAAGTTGAACTGGGTGGTTATATTGAAGACCAGATTGAATCGGTAACTTTTGACCGTATCACAACTCAGACCGCAAAACAGGTTATCGTACAGAAAGTACGTGAAGCTGAGCGCGCAATGGTCGTTGATCAATTCCGCGAACAGCAGGGTGAGATCGTGACCGGTCAGGTTAAAAAAGTAAACCGTGAAAACATTACGCTTGATCTGGGTAATAACGCTGAAGCGGTTATTTTGCGTGAAGATATGCTGCCACGTGAAAACTTCCGTCCTGGTGACCGTGTACGTGGTGTCTTATATGACGTACGTCCGGAAGCTCGTGGTGCACAGCTATTTATCACCCGCTCCCGCCCTGAAATGCTGGTTGAACTGTTCCGTATTGAAGTGCCGGAAATTGGCGAAGAGATCATTGAGATCAAAGCTGCTGCCCGTGATCCGGGTTCCCGCGCTAAAATCGCAGTGAAAACTAACGACAAGCGTATTGACCCGGTTGGTGCTTGCGTAGGCATGCGCGGTGCAAGGGTACAGGCGGTTTCCAGCGAGCTGGGCGGTGAAAGAATTGATATTGTGTTGTGGGATGATAACCCGGCGCAATTTGTCATTAATGCAATGGCTCCGGCGGATGTTGCCTCTATCGTTGTTGATGAAGATAACTGCACGATGGACGTTGCCGTGGAAAACAGTAATCTTGCTCAGGCGATTGGCCGTAATGGTCAAAACGTCCGTCTGGCTGCACAATTGCTGAAAAAACATCGTGGTGATGACAAGTGGGAACTGAATGTCATGACTGCGGAAGAGTTGCAAGCAAAACATCAGGCAGAAGCTCACGCTTCTATTGATACATTTACCAAGCATCTCGACATTGATGAAGATTTCGCCACCTTATTGGTCGAAGAAGGTTTCTCTACACTGGAAGAACTGGCCTATGTACCAGTTAATGAACTTCTGGCTGTAGAAGGTCTTGATGAAGAAACCGTTGAAGTTCTCCGTGAACGTGCGAAAGCGGCCTTGACAACGCTGGAACTGGCTCAGAAAGAGAGTCTTGGTGATCAGCAGCCAGCCCAAGATTTACTGGATTTGCCTGGCATGGAACGTGCTTTAGCGTTTAATCTGGCTGCCCGTGGCATCTGTACTCTGGAAGATCTTGCCGAACAGGGTATCGACGACTTATCTGATATCGAAGGACTGAGTGATGAGCAAGCAGGAGAACTCATTATGGCAGCCCGAAATATCTGTTGGTTTGGCGATGATGCATAAATAAACTGTAGCAGGAAGGAACAGAATGACAGAGGTAACCGTAAAATTACTGGCAGAAGAGATCCAGACATCGGTTGAACGCCTGATCCAGCAATTCACTGATGCTGGCATTCAGAAAACCGCAACTGACTCTGTTTCCCAGAAAGAAAAAGAAGCTTTGCTGGCCCACCTGAACCGCGAACAAGGCGGTACTGGTGGCCAGCCAGGTAAATTGACACTACAGCGTAAAACGCGCAGTACACTGAACGTCCCTAGCACCGGTGGCAAAAGTAAATCGGTAGCGATTGAAGTCCGCAAAAAACGCACATATGTGAACCGTGACGCGATTGAACAGGCTAAAGCGGAAGAACAGGCGCAGCGTGAAGCGGAAGAGCAGGCTCGGCGCGAGGCAGAAGAGAAAGCGCGGCTTGAAACTGAAGCGAAGAAACTCGCGGAAGAGCAAGCTCAACGTGAAGCGGAAGAACAGGCAAAACGCGAAGCAGAAAAGCAAGCTAAACGTGAAGCAGAAGAAAAAGCCAAACGTGAAGAGGCTGAAAAGGCTCAGCGTGAGGCAGCGGAAAAAGAAAAAGTGACTACTAAGCAACATACCGAAACCAAGTCTAAATCAGTGCAAACTGAGGCAGCAGCGCAAAATGAAAAAGCGCGCCGTGAAGCTGAAGCAGCAAATTTAAAACGCAAAGCTGAAGAAGAGATGCGCCGTAAAGTTGAAGCAGAAGCAAAACGTGTAGCAGAAGAAGCACGTCGCATGGCAGAAGAGAATAAGGATAAATGGTCCAACGATGCTGATGTAAATGACAACAGCAACAGTGACTACCATGTAACAACCTCCCGTCATGCCCGTGATGCGGAAGATGAGAATGACGCCAAAGTTGAAGGCGATCGTCGTACCCGCAGCCGCGGTGGTAAAAACACCCGCCAGAAGAAAAATAACAAACATTCTGAATCGAAAGCTGATCGTGAAGAAGCACGTGCAGTTGGCCGTACTAAAGGCAAACAGCGTAAACCGAGTGCTTTGCAACAGAGCTTTAATAAACCTGTCGTCGCCGTTAACCGTGATGTTGTGATTGGTGAAACCATCACTGTTGCTGAACTGGCTAACAAAATGGCAGTAAAAGGTTCTCAGGTTATCAAAACCATGATGAAGATGGGCGCAATGGCGACTATCAATCAGGTTATTGATCAGGAAACCGCTCAGCTGGTTGCTGAGGAAATGGGCCACAAAGTTATCCTGCGTCGTGAAAACGAGTTGGAAGAAGCGCTGATGAGTGATCGTGACACTGGTGAAACTCAGGCTGAACCACGTGCACCTGTAGTAACTATCATGGGCCACGTTGACCACGGTAAAACCTCTTTGCTGGACTATATCCGTTCAACCAAAGTGGCATCTGGCGAAGCGGGTGGCATTACTCAGCACATCGGTGCATACCATGTGAAAACTGAGAAAGGTATGATCACCTTCCTGGATACCCCGGGCCATGCTGCATTCACCTCCATGCGTGCTCGTGGTGCTAAAGCGACCGATATCGTTGTTCTGGTTGTTGCGGCGGATGACGGCGTGATGCCTCAGACCATCGAAGCTATCCAGCACGCTAAGGCTGCTAATGTGCCGGTTGTTGTTGCGGTTAACAAAATCGATAAGCCAGAAGCTGATCCGGATCGTGTGAAAAACGAATTGTCACAGTACGGCATCATTCCAGAAGAGTGGGGCGGCGAGACTCAGTTCATGCATGTATCAGCAAAAGCTGGTCTTGGTATTGATGAATTGCTGGAAGCTATCCTGCTACAGGCTGAAGTACTGGAACTGAATGCAGTTCACTCTGGCATGGCAAACGGTGTGGTTATCGAATCCTTCCTGGATAAAGGCCGTGGCCCGGTTGCTACCATTCTGGTGCAGTCCGGTACGCTGAACAAAGGTGATATCGTTCTGTGCGGCTTTGAATATGGCCGTATCCGTGCGATGCGTAACGAACTTGGTCAGGAAGTCATGACTGCGGGTCCATCCATTCCTGTGGAAATTCTGGGTCTGTCCAACGTACCGTCTGCGGGTGATGAAGCGACTGTTGTACGTGACGAGAAAAAAGCACGTGAAGTTGCTCTGTATCGTCAGGGTAAATTCCGTGAAGTGAAACTGGCTCGTCAGCAGAAATCTAAACTGGAAAACATGTTTGCGAACATGGAAGAAGGTAAAGTATCTGAACTGAACATCGTTCTGAAAACTGATGTTCAGGGTACATGCGAAGCAATTTGTGATTCACTGCTGAAACTGTCTACTGACGAAGTTAAAGTGAAGATCATTGGTTCTGGCGTAGGTGGTATTACTGAAACTGACGCAACACTGGCCGCAGCTTCTAATGCTATCATTCTGGGCTTCAACGTACGTGCTGATGCTTCTGCACGCCGTATCATTGAAAACGAAAGCGTTGACCTGCGTTACTACTCTGTTATCTATAGTTTGATTGATGAAATTAAACAGGCGATGAGTGGTATGCTGGCACCAGAATACAAACAGCAAATCATGGGTCTGGCAGAAGTCCGTGATGTCTTCAAATCACCTAAATTTGGTGCGATTGCTGGCTGTATGGTGACAGAAGGTAACATCAAGCGTAATAACCCAATCCGTGTACTGCGTGACAACGTGGTTATCTACGAAGGTGAGCTGGAATCCCTGCGTCGCTTTAAGGATGATGTCAACGAAGTCCGTAATGGTATGGAATGTGGTATCGGTGTGAAGAACTACAATGATGTTCGCGTTGGCGATATGATTGAAGTCTTCGAAGTGGTTGAAGTGAAACGCTCCATCGATTAAAAACCACAATTGACCCGTTAAATTTCAGGTTGTCCCTAATGGCGACAACCTGAATAAAACAGGGTATATACACAATGGATTTCAAGGTGCGTCGCGGCGGCAAGGGAGAGAATCCCTAGGAGCATAGATAACCGTATGTTTATAAAAACGGTGACCGGAGTGAACGAGTGCAGTCAACAAAGAGGCAACTTGAAAGACGAAGTGTAGAAATTCATTCCATTCTTGGGGGGCTTCATGCCCCCCAAAATGTCAGGAGATAAAACAATGGCAAGAGAATTCAGTCGTACTCAGCGCGTTGCTCAGGAAATGCAAAAAGAGATTGCCATCATTTTACAGCGTGAAATGAAAGATCCCCGCATCGGTATGGCAACTGTTTCAGGTGTTGAGGTTTCCCGCGATCTGGCTTATGCCAAAGTATTTGTAACTTTTCTGAATGCATTAGTGGACGGACACGATTCAGAGAAAGTTAACCTAGGTATCAAAGCATTGAATGAAGCTTCCGGTTTTATTCGTTCATTGCTGGGTAAGGCGATGCGTTTGCGTGTTATTCCTGAACTGACGTTTTCTTATGACAGTTCTTTGATTGAAGGGATGCGCATGTCAAATCTGGTCACCAACGTCGTGAAAAGTGACGAACAGCGTCGTGCTTCTACGGATCACAACGAGGAAAAATAATGGGGCGTCGTCGTAGGGGTCGTGCGATACACGGCGTACTGTTGCTGGATAAGCCGCAGGATATTTCCTCCAATGATGCTTTACAGAAAGTAAGGCGGGTCTTTAATGCCAGTAAAGCGGGCCATACCGGTGCGCTAGACCCGCTGGCAACGGGAATGCTGCCAATTTGCCTTGGTGAAGCGACTAAATTTTCCCAGTTTTTGTTGGATTCAGATAAACGTTATCGGGTCATTGCCCGTCTGGGGCAGCGCACTGATACTTCCGATTCACACGGTAAAATTATTAGTGAACGCGAAATTCAGGTGACTTCCTCTCAGCTTGATGCAGCACTGGAAACATTCCGCGGGGATACCATGCAGGTTCCTTCCATGTATTCTGCATTGAAGCATCAGGGAAAACCGCTGTATGAATATGCCCGTCAGGGTATTGAAATTGAGCGGGAAGCTCGCCCGATTACTGTTTATGAATTACAGTTCATTCGCTGGGAAGGCGATGAGCTGGAGCTGGAAATTCATTGTTCCAAAGGAACCTATATCCGCACCATCATTGATGATTTGGGTGAATTACTGGGCTGTGGTGCTCATGTTATTTATCTGCGCCGTTTGCAGGTAGCTAATTACCCTAATCACCGAATGGTGACACTGGAACAGCTCTATGCGTTAAAAGAACAGGCTGAAGAACAGCAGATTGAAGCAGGAGAATTGCTCGATCCATTATTATTACCGATGGATACCGCTGTATTGCATTTTCCGGTTATTCAGTTGTCATCTGTTGTTGCTGCTTATTTTAAGCAGGGCCAGCCGGTTCGCAGCCAACATAGCCTGCCATCTGGCGAATGGGTGCGGGTTAATGAAGGTGATGAAAATAAATTCATCGGCATTGCTGTTATTGATGATGATGGCCTGGTAGCTCCGCGTCGGCTGGTTGTAGAAACCACCGAAGATGGTGAAATGCATTAAAAGTAGCATTTATGGGGTTATCTTGCGCTTCATCTATTTGCAGCGTAGAATAATGCGCCTGTATATGGGTGGCTGAATTAGAGATCGGCACTCATCATTTTTAAACTATATTTGGAGTTATACTATGTCTCTAAGTACTGAAGCAAAAGCGCAGATTATTGCTGATTTTGGCCGTGGCGCTAACGACAGTGGTTCTAGCGAAGTTCAGATTGCCCTGCTGACTGCACAAATCAACCATCTGCAAGGTCACTTTGCAGAGCACAAAAAAGATCACCACAGCCGTCGTGGTCTGCTGCGTATGGTTGCACAGCGTCGTAAACTGCTGAACTACCTGAAGCGTAAAGATCTGGCATCTTACACCACGCTGATCGAGCGCCTGGGACTGCGTCGCTAATCGATGAGTTTCAGTGGAAAGGGGCCTATCTGGCCCCTTTTCTTCTAGAAAATGGAGATTAAGAAATTTAAGTTCCATTTTTAACTAGTTGAACCTCTTCAGTTACAGTGACTCGCGCGGCTAATGAGAGTACTTAAAAAGACATTTCCGAAAGATTTTCAGGTTACACCGCAGCTATTAACGCTGTTACTTGAAAGGTAAAGGGCCTAAGTACTGTCATTAGTCGTGAGGGTGTAGCGAAGAGAACATCCATTGTTGCTGATATTTAAACGTAGCAACACAAACGAAGGAATATTATTTTGCTGAATCCGATTGTTCGTAAATTCCAGTATGGTCAGCACACTGTGACCATCGAAACCGGCATGATGGCTCGTCAAGCGACAGCCGCTGTTATGGTTAATATGGATGACACCGCGGTATTTGTTACCGTTGTTGGTCAGAAAAAAGTGAAACCAGGTCAGGATTTCTTTCCACTGACTGTTAACTATCAAGAACGTACTTATGCGGCTGGCCGTATTCCAGGAAGTTTTTTCCGTCGTGAAGGCCGTCCGGGTGAAGGCGAGACTCTCGTTGCCCGTTTGATTGACCGTCCACTGCGTCCTCTGTTCCCAGAAGGTTTCCTGAACGAAGTTCAAATCATCGCAACCGTTGTTTCCGTAAACCCACAGGTTAACCCGGATATCGTTGCTATGATCGGTTCTTCCGCAGTATTGGCACTGTCTGGTATCCCGTTCAACGGCCCGATTGGTGCAGCGCGTGTTGGTTATATCAATGACCAGTATGTACTGAACCCAACCAGCGATGAACTGAAAAACAGCCGTCTGGATTTGGTTGTTGCAGGTACAAATAACGCTGTACTGATGGTTGAATCTGAAGCAGAACTGCTGACAGAAGAACAAATGTTGGGTGCGGTTGTATTCGGTCATGAGCAACAACAGATTGTGATTGATAACATCAACGCACTGGTTGCTGAAGCAGGTAAAGAGAAGTGGAACTGGTCACCTGAGCCAGTTAACCAGTCTCTGCATGAGCGTGTAGCTGAGCTGGCAGAAAGCCGTCTGGGTGATGCTTACCGTATCACTGAGAAACAAGATCGTTATGCTCAGGTTGATGCTATCAAAGAAGAAGTAGCTGCAATCATTCTGGCAGAAGCCGCAGAAAAAGATCTGGAGCTGGAAGAGTCAGAAGTTCTTGACGTACTGGCTGTTCTGGAGAAAAACGTTGTTCGTAGCCGTGTTCTGCGCGGTGAGCCACGTATTGATGGCCGTGAAAAAGATATGGTTCGTGCGCTGGATGTTCGCACTGGCGTCTTGCCACGTACTCATGGCTCATCTCTGTTCACCCGTGGTGAAACTCAGGCGCTGGTTGCAGCAACTCTGGGTACTGAGCGTGATGCACAGGTTATCGATGAACTGATGGGTGAGCGTACAGACCGCTTCCTGTTCCACTACAACTTCCCTCCATACTCTGTAGGTGAAACTGGTATGGTTGGTTCACCAAAACGTCGTGAAATTGGTCACGGTCGTTTGGCGAAGCGTGGTGTTCTGGCAGTAATGCCTAGCATTAATGAATTCCCGTATACCGTGCGTGTCGTTTCTGAAATTACTGAATCCAATGGTTCTTCTTCTATGGCTTCCGTCTGTGGTGCTTCTCTGGCACTGATGGATGCAGGCGTGCCGATTAAAGCCGCAGTTGCTGGTATCGCTATGGGTCTGGTGAAAGAAGGTGAAAACTTTGTGGTTCTGTCTGATATTCTGGGTGATGAAGATCATCTGGGCGACATGGACTTTAAAGTTGCGGGTAGCCGCGATGGTATCAGCGCATTGCAGATGGATATCAAAATTGAAGGTATCACCCGTGAAATCATGCAGATTGCTCTGAATCAGGCTAAAGGTGCCCGTTTGCACATCCTGAGCGTGATGGAACAGGCTATCCAAAGCCCACGTAATGATATCTCTGAATTTGCACCACGCATTCACACCATTAAGATCAATCCAGACAAGATCAAAGATGTGATTGGTAAAGGCGGCTCAGTTATCCGTGCACTGACCGAAGAAACCGGTACAACCATCGAGATCGAAGATGATGGTACTGTGAAGATCGCAGCAACTGACGGCGATAAAGCTCGTCATGCTATCAGCCGTATCGAAGAGATCACTGCTGAGGTTGAAGTTGGCCGCATTTATGCTGGTAAAGTGACTCGTATTGTTGACTTCGGTGCATTCGTTGCTATCGGTGGCGGTAAAGAAGGTCTGGTACATATTTCTCAGATAGCTGACAAGCGTGTAGAGAAAGTGACTGACTATTTGCAGCTGGGTCAGGAAGTTCCGGTCAAGGTACTGGAAATCGATCGTCAGGGTCGTATCCGCCTGAGCATGAAAGAAGCTGTAGCTAATACTGCTGCTGAAGCACCACAATTACCGGAATCATCAGTAGAATAAGTTTGACGTAATGAACGGCGTCCTGTAAAAAGGGCGCGGCTTACCCTGATATATTTCTGCTCACCTCTGGTAGGTGGGCTGAAAAATAAAAGGTAAGCCAATTTTTCTGGCAGGATGCCAGAAATAAACAATGTGGGTGGAGCAACAGGGCATTCTGATTAATGTCTGACTTCGGGAGTAGGAAATGAATTCTTTTCTGCGCTGGTGTTACGTTGCAGCTATTTTTCTCCTTGTGGGATGTGGTGGCAGCACAGGGTGGCGTAAAAATGAAGTTTTTGCTATTCCACTTCAACCGACATTGCAACAAGAGGTTATTCTGGCACGCATGGAACAAATACTTGCGAGCCGTTCTCTCAAGGAAGATGAGTACGCACAGCTTTTATATGAAAGAGGTGTGCTGTATGATAGCCTTGGGCTGAGGGCATTGGCACAGAATGATTTTTCAGTGGCTTTGTCTATCCGTCCTGATATTCCTGAAGTTTTTAACTATTTAGGGATTTATTTTACGCAGGCAGGCAATTTTGATGCTGCCTATGAAGCGTTTGATTCTGTTTTAGAGCTTGATCCAACTTACAACTACGCGCGAATGAATCGCGGCATCGCATTGTACTACGGCGGCCGTTATCGTTTAGCGCAGGATGATCTGCAGGCGTTTTATCAAGACGATCCAAATGATCCCTTCCGTTCGTTGTGGTTGTACCTTGTGGAAGAGAAACTCGATCCCAAGGTTGCAATGACTAGCTTGTCAAATCGTTTTGACAAAGCGAACCGGGGGCTATGGGGCTGGAATATCGTTGAATTCTATTTAGGTAAAATCAGTGAAAAAACACTGATGGAACGCCTGAAGCAGGATTCGACAGATAACACTTCGCTCGCTGAGCATCTCAGTGAAACTGACTTCTATTTAGGTAAACATTACCTAAGTCTGGGGGATGAGGATAGCGCGGTTGCGTTATTCAAGCTGACGGTAGCTAACAATGTCCATAACTTTGTTGAGCACCGCTATGCATTGTTGGAATTGGCGCTGCTAGGCCAAAGACAAGATGACTTATCGGAATCGAACCAACAATAGCTGACGAACATTTTCACGACAGATTTTTAAGTCCACATCTTAAGGGGTGGGGGCTTGTTTGTTCGTTTAATAACATAATTTGAGCCAGTTCACATTTTAAATGAAAATGACAGAAATTCTTTTCACTGTGTTATGTAGACTGGCCGCCACGATTAATGAGGCACCATTACATGACCACTGAGACTGAAATCTCTTTTGCTGATTTAGGGTTATCAGCACCTATTCTTTCTGCGTTGCAAGACATGGGCTATGAGAAGCCTTCTCCAATTCAACAGCAATGCATTCCTCACCTATTAAATGGTCGTGACGTGCTGGGTATGGCACAGACTGGTAGTGGTAAAACTGCGGCATTTAGCTTACCTCTACTGCATAATATTGATGCTGAGCTTAGAGCTCCACAGATCCTTGTGTTAGCACCGACCCGTGAACTGGCGGTACAGGTTGCTGAAGCATGTTCAGATTTTTCTAAACACATGCGCAGTGTGAATGTTGTCGCACTTTATGGTGGACAGCGTTATGACGTTCAGCTGCGTGCTTTGCGTCAGGGGCCACAAGTTGTTGTAGGTACACCGGGTCGTCTGCTGGATCACCTGAAGCGTGGTACGCTGGATCTGTCCAACCTGAAAGGTCTGGTACTGGACGAAGCTGACGAAATGCTGCGTATGGGCTTTATCGAAGATGTTGAAAACATCATGAGCCAGATCCCGGCAGAACATCAGACTGCTCTGTTCTCAGCAACTATGCCTGAAGCGATTCGTCGTATTACTCGTCGTTTCATGAAGGAGCCACAGGAAGTTCGTATCCAGTCCAGCGTAACCAACCGTCCGGATATCAGCCAGAGCTACTGGTCTGTTTACGGTGGTGTACGTAAAAACGAAGCACTGGTACGTTTCCTTGAAGCAGAAGATTTTGATGCAGCGATTATTTTCGTACGTACCAAGAATGCAACTCTGGAAGTGGCAGAAACTCTTGAGCGTAACGGCTATAACTCTGCGGCACTGAACGGTGATATGAATCAGGCTCTGCGTGAGCAGACTCTGGAGCGTCTGAAGAACGGTCGTCTGGATATTCTGATCGCGACTGACGTTGCTGCTCGTGGTCTGGACGTTGACCGTATTAGCCTGGTTGTTAACTACGACATCCCAATGGATGCGGAGTCTTATGTACACCGTATCGGTCGTACAGGCCGTGCAGGCCGTGCAGGTCGCGCGCTGTTGTTTGTTGAAAACCGCGAACGTCGTCTGCTGCGTAACATTGAACGTACAATGAAGCTGACAATTCCAGAAGTAGAACTGCCGAATGCAGAGCTGCTGAGCCAGCGCCGTCTGGAGAAGTTTGCAGGTAACGTTCAGCAGCAGCTGGAAAGCAGCGATCTGGATCAATACCGTGCTCTGCTGTCTAAGCTGGGTACCGGTGAAGAACTGGATATGGAAACACTGGCAGCAGCACTGCTGAAAATGGCACAGGGTGAACGCCCACTGATCCTGCCACCAGATCCTGTCCGTCGTCCTCGTCGTGAATTCAATGATCGTGATGACCGTCGCCGTAATGGTAATAGCTTCGGTGAGCGCGACCGTGGTGACAGAGGTGACCGTGGTGAAAGAGGCGACCGTGGTGATCGTCCTCGTCGTGAGCGTCGTGATGTTGGCGATATGGAACTGTACCGTATTGAAGTGGGCCGTGATGATGGTGTTGAAGTTCGCCACATTGTTGGTGCAATTGCTAACGAAGGTGATATCAGCAGCCGTTACATCGGTAACATCAAACTGTTCGCAACTCACTCTACCATTGAGCTGCCAAAAGGTATGCCGGGAGATCTGCTGTCGCACTTCACTCGTACCCGTATTCTGAACAAGCCACTGAATATGCAGCTGTTAGGTGATGCACAGCCATTTGAACGTCGTGAGCGTCGTGGTGGTGGTCGTAACGGCGGTAATGGTGGTAACGGCGGTAACGGTGCACGTCGTGATCGTGACGGTTTTGGCAACGGCAACGGTGGTGGTCGTCGCTTTAATAACAATGAACGTCGTGGTGGCGGTGAGCGCGGTTCTTTCCGTGGCCGTGGCAATGATGATTTCAACGGTGGTCAGCGTCGCCGCCAGCAACCAAGCAATGGTAACGTGTAATACACCATTGAGTGTTGCTTTGTGTTAGCGATAACACATTGAAATATTAGATAGAAAGAAGCCCTTTCTTCTTATTGGAGAAAGGGTTTTTCTTTTTTTATTTAGGCTATTTCTGGTCCAGAGTCTCTTTAACTTCCGCATCTGAAAGTAAGCACTCACCTTGATGGATAATCATTTTTTGGATAATTGCTCTGGAGACAACATACGTAATTTCCAGTAATACCCGTTCTTCTACGGAGCAAAGGCCACCTTCGGATTGTTCCAATGGATGAATAAGTAGCCGGTGTCTGCGCCCAAGAAATCTCTCAATAAATCGCATCAGACCATGTTGTTTAAACAACGAATCCAATTGCAGCTTTGCATCATAGAAATCCCCAACCAATAAGCGAGAAGTGCTGAAATTTCCTGTAATACTCAGTTCTTTTTGATTATTGAGATTTTTCAGGGTCATTTGATTGGTTTTAATTTTCAGGTAGAGATCGACCATACATATCCTTATTTGATTTTGGCTTATACACTTCGTCTTTCAAGTTGCCTCTTTGTTGGCTGCACTCGTTCACCCCGGTCACCGTTTTTATAAACATACGGTTATCTATGCTCCCGGGGATGAGTTCCCTCGCCGCCGCGACGCATTTTGAAATCCATTGTGTATAGATAGGGTGCAGACAAAATGATTAATTCAATCCCAGTTCTTCTTTAAGCGGCTTTAAATAACGGCGGCTGACGGGAATACGTGCATCATTGCGTAAAACTAATTCTGCATGACCGTTTTCCCCGAAAACAATTTCCCGCAGATGGGTCATATTGACCAGATACTGGCGATGGCAGCGGGTCAGGGGAGTACGGGTTTCCAGTGTACGCAGAGTTAATTCCGTAAAACCCTCTTGCCCGTTGGTGTTCATCACATAGACACCACTCATACGTGAAGTGATGTATAACACCTCATCCAGTTGCATCAGCCATATCCGGCTGTGTCCTGTGCAGGGAATATATTTTAGCTGTTCATTTTCTGGCTGTAAGTCTGCCAGATGCTGTTTTTGATAGCCTGAACGTAGTCGCTGTAATGTTTTGCTCAACCGCTCTTTTTCCAGCGG
This sequence comes from Xenorhabdus sp. PB30.3, assembly GCF_963895965.1. Taxonomy (NCBI): domain Bacteria; kingdom Pseudomonadati; phylum Pseudomonadota; class Gammaproteobacteria; order Enterobacterales; family Morganellaceae; genus Xenorhabdus; species Xenorhabdus sp. PB30.3. Next base: position 68,362 of record NZ_CAWQMW010000068.1, read on the forward strand.
CTTTAGCAGATAATCAAAGGCGTGTTCCTCAAATGCTTGTATCGCATATTCATCAAAAGCCGTGAGAAAAACGATATAGGGGCGGTGTTCCGGGTCGAGCATACCTACCATTTCCAGCCCGGTAATGCGGGGCATCTGAATATCAAGGAAAACCACATCAGGTTTCAGGCGATGAATAGCACCAATTGCTTCTACTGCATTGGCGCATTCACCAATGATTTGAATATCCGTTTCTTCTGCCAGCAGGCAGCGTAGATTTTCGCGAGCCAGTGGCTCATCATCAACAATCAATACATTCATATTTACGTTTTCTTATCAGCTTCTTCTTCCAATGGTAAACACAAAATGACACGGGTAAATTCTTCTGGCTGGCAATCAACACGGACGCCATAGTGCTCACCGTAGCGAAGTCGCAGCCGTTTATCTACCAGACTCATCCCAAGCCCATCCCCCGATTTTTGTGGGCAATACAACCCTGCATTATCTTCGATTTCAACCAATAACAGATTGGTTTGCTGGTAGGCTCTAATCGTAATTCTTCCCGTATCCAGTAACTGTGATGTGCCATGTTTAATTGCATTTTCGACCATCGGTTGCAGGGAAAATGCGGGTAATCTGGCGTAGCGCAGTGATTCCGGGATATCTATGGTTATCTGGAGGCGTTCACAGAAGCGCGCTTTTTCAATCTGTAAGTAAGCATTCACATGCTCTATTTCATTTTGCAGTGTGGCAATGTCTTCCGGACGTTTCAGGTTTTTGCGGAAAAATGTTGAAAGGTACTGTACGAGCTGGCCTGCCTGTTGGCTATCACGTCGTATTACGGCCTGCAATGTATTCAGGGCATTAAATAAAAAGTGAGGATTCACTTGTGCGTGAAGCAGCTTCACTTCTGATTGCAGCAAAGATTGTTTATTCCGCTCGTACTGCCCGGCAAGAATTTGGGCTGAAAGCAGGCTGGCAATCCCTTCCCCTAACGTCCGGTTAATTGAACTGAATAAGCGGTTTTTGGCTTCGTACAATTTAATTGTGCCGATGACTTGCTGATTCTCACCCCGAAGAGGGATAACCAAGGCTGAACCCAGCTTACAAGTGGGGTTTAGAGAGCAACAATAAGGGATTTCATTGCCATCGGCATAGACGACCTCATTATTGGCTATTGCGCGATGTGATTGCTCAGAGGCAATGGGAGTGCCCGGCAGATGATGGTCTGAGCCAATCCCAATAAACGCCAGTAACTTATCCCGATCTGTAATTGCCACAGCACCGATTTCTAGTTCCTGATAGATGACTTTTGCCACACGCATACTGTTAATTTCATTAAATCCCTTCAGTAATATACCTTCGGTACACACTGCAATTTTCAAAGCCTGAGCAGAAAAGGCACTGGTATATTTTTCAAAGATAGCCCGCCTGTCCAGCAAGATACGAATAAACATGGCAGCGCCGATACTGTTGGCGATAATCATCGGAGCGGCAATATTTTTTACTAACCGGAGTGCTTCACTGAAGGGGTTAGTAAACAGCAGAATAATTCCCATTTGGGCACATTCTGCAAAAAAAGTCACAATAGCCGCAGTCCATAAATTAAGTAATTTATTGATCCTGCCGCGCTTCATTAAATAAATATGGACAAGGCCGCCAAGTACACCTTCTATGATTGTTGATACCATACAGCTGAATGCGGTCATTCCACCCAGAGAATAGCGATGTAATCCCCCGGTGAATCCGACCATTGCCCCAACAGTCGGCCCACCAAGTAAACCACCGAGCACAGCGCCGATAGCGCGGGTATTGGCGATAGAATCATTCACATTCAGGCCAAAATAGGTTCCCATCACGCAGAAGATGGAAAAGATGACATAACACATCAGCTTGTGAGGTAAGCGAACACTCACTTGCAGTAGAGGGATGAACAGAGGTGTTTTACTCAACAGCCAGGCAATTACCAGATAAATACACATCTGCTGGAGAAGTAATAACACGAGGTTAAATTCATACATTTTTTTTCACAGTGGATTTGATAATTATAAATAAATTTATACAGTTATTATCAAAGTTTGAATTTAACATCGTCAATAGAATAGCGGGAATTAACGTAATTTTGGATGGAAAGCAGGTAATCCGCCCTGAGCAGGGCGGATTTTTACTCAGAAAATGAGCAGAAGGACTATATACAGATAACGTAATCGGTCACTGTTTCGTTGATAACATGCGCTGTTCCGTCATCAATATTGACGGCAAAATGGGCATTTTTACCGTCTCCATCTATTCCTGGTGTTGAAGAACGATAAGAACGGAATTGTGGCCATCCGTACAGATCATGCATTTCATTCTTCTGGTGGATTTGGTACAGGTTGAGCAGATCTTCTTTTGTCGGTAATTCTTTATGTATTTTATGGCAATACCACACGGATCCCTGATAAATACGGCGCGGCCAGTGTTCACCATTTTCGGTGTATGTCGTCATTCCTTTCATCCCCATAGCATCCAGTTCTGCTTGTAGCAGAGGTCGGCTAAAGACACGTCCATTCGCCCCTGTCGCTGTATCGGCCATATGTCCCCAGAAACTTGCATATTGAGAATCAGGGCTGGTTGCAACGGTAAAGATGACATGCTTAGTTTGCAGTGCTGAAACGCCATATCCTGCTACTTGTAATGTTGTTTTGACCCCCAGACCATGTGGATCGGTGAGGGGAAGGGATAATGTGCCATTATCACCAGTAACTCCCTGATAGTGACCGGCATTACCATTGACCTGTAGTGTCACTGCCTGATGAATGTTCTGACGATTCAGTGCCTCAGTGGTTTTTACCTCTATCGGAACATTCCTTACGGGTTGGCCGTGATTGAATGTCTGCACACTCAGAGTGATTGTTTCGCCTTTTTTAGCTTTGCCAGTATTGATGGTAACTTTCAGATTATCTGCAATGCCTTTGATTTTGCCGCCTTCTGTGCCGCCATAGGTATAATTACCCTGTTCCTGGCCCATACTGGTATCAATCATTTTTGTATTTCCAGTAATATTAAGCCCATTTTGTGCCTGAACAACGAGAGCCTTGACTCTGCCTGCATCTTCCAGTGTCAGTGTATAAGTGGGGATTTTACCTGATTCAGTAATTGTTGAGCCTTTAGTAATATCAACATTTCCTTTATCTCCCCACACATAGCGTGATTTGTCTGTACTTTCTCCACTGTTGGCATTGAAGCTATAGGTCGCTTTGAGAGTGTGGCCCATTTCCAGTCGGCCTGACATTCTGACATCTTTAATGATGGGTTTATCAGGATGGAAGAACGTGATCTCTATTGGTGTGAAATTCAGCTTTTTGAATTTAGCGGTTACTGTCAGTACACCTATTTTTTCGCCAGCAGTGAGTAATGCTTCATAGGTGCCCGGTTGAGTTTCTTTGATTTTTCCAATTGTTGGCGCTTTCCCTGCCCCGCTTAGTTCGCTGCTGACGAATTTGAGATCTTCGGCAGAGTCAGGAATCGGGTTGCCATTGCCATCTCGTAGCATCAATTTAAGTGTGGTGCTGGAATGACCATCAGCGGACAGCTCGTGATCTCTTGCTGTGAATGTTGACTTATCAACGCTTGCCTCTGCTTGTAGCACCTGAATCTGAGTCTCTGCCCGTTTGGAAGCATTATCATGTTCATCATAAGCAATCGCGCTTATGGTATAAGCATTGTTACCACTATGGTGATACTTAGGTAGTGTCAGCAGGTAGAGCTTGTCACTTTGGTGTTCAATTTTACCCCCATTGGCGAGCAGGCTTGCTGCATCCCACTGAATCGTTTTCAATCCATATTTGCTGTTTACACTAATATGAATTGGTTTTATTTCACCGGCATGACCGGAAATCAGGCTATCTAATGTCAGACGAATAACTTCACGTTTACGGTATTCCAGAACGATTTGGTTGTTACGATCAATGAGATCATAGCGGCTACCCTGTAGAGTATGACTGAAACCAACGGCATCAGGATTAATCTGTTTTGACCACGGAGTACCGATTTCATAATTCATTTCTAAATTGAACTGCATATCTCCATTGCCGGACATATCCTGTTTGCGGTCGATACCAAAAGTCAGTAGTGGGATAGGGGTATAGTTAATGCCTGCGGTAAACGCAGCCGGGTTTTTCCCGCGGTGATCTTTATTGATTAATCCGACTTCATTACCGAAATATTGTTCATATACCAGCTTACCCCCAAGCTGCGGCAGGGCGGGGATATAACCCTGTGCTCTCAGATCGAACCCATTAGCAGGGCGTTCATCATAATCTTTCAGGAAGCGTGATTCTTTCCAGTTACTTAAGCGTAAATAGCCGTTAATTCCCAGTTTCAGATAATTGCGAGTATATTCTGCACCGAGGCCAAACCGGGTATTATTTCCGGTAAAATCGTGATCCAGAAAAGCGTTGTAGCCCAACATCCAGCTATCAAAAAACTGTCGTTGCCCGACACCGAAATTAATGGTGTTGCGTTTATCAATACGGCGTAAGCCAAACTGGGTAAAATTTATTTTACTCTCGCTATCATACAGAGGCAGCAACATATCGAGCTGACTGCCATCCAGATGACCACGTCGATCAATATTAGCCTGTACCCGCGCTGTACCATAATGCCCCAACCAATTCTGGAGTTGTTGATTAGCTTCGCCTACAGCCAGATTACTTAACTGATTGATTGCGCTGTTGCCTACGTTATCGCTGCTCAGTATTTCGCCGATGCGAGTGGCGGAATTTGCCAGAGCGTTGCCGGTGTTATTGGTTTCGGAGGACGGCCCTGATTCCATCTGCCCAGATTCAACCGGTCTTGATACGAATTGTGCCGATGAAAAGTAATTGAAGGGTAAATACTTATTAGGGCGAGGTTTGGGAACGTTAATCTCATCACCTGCACTAAGTTCTGAAAATGGCTTATGGAAAGCGTGTAACTGATTTATTTCTTTAAGTTGATCAATAGTGAAACTATAGCGTTTAGCAATTGTATAAATAGTCTCTCCTGGCTTCAGAATATAAGACTCTGTCGGTATTGCTATCAAAGGAGCATATTGAGAAGTCGTCAGTGTTTCAGCCATGGCGATAGTGGGAGCAAATGCGCCAGCCAGTGGAAACGAAAACTGGGCAATAATGTTTACCCAGGCTACTCGTTTCAGCACGGTTTGCTGATTTTTTACCCACGGCTCATCAAATTTTTTATACATAAATATTAGACCTGTAACAGTAAAAGCGTCAGGTGATGACGGTATAAAAGAATGGCAAAGTGACATTACCTTATTTAAGGCATCACAAATGAGCTAGCAAAAATTCTGTTAGCTAATTAACGCACGGATTATTTATCTGGCATATATAATATATGTGGTTTTTTATTCCAGCATAAAATTATTTTTTGGTCAACACCACTTTCTATATTAGCTGTTTAAGATAAAAAAAGAGAGCCAGAAAT
>NZ_CAWQMW010000069.1:0-3393 GCF_963895965.1 Xenorhabdus sp. PB30.3
GTATATGTGGCAACTGCTCAGTAATGTGAAAAAATTCTTGAAAAAATCTGCAAATAGATTCTTTCAGATAAAGTAAATCGAGTGTCCCACTATTATGAAAAGTTATTTAGCACCACGAACAACATAAATTTCGCGTGGTTCAATTATGATTTCAGCACTAGTGGCAATTTCTATGGGTTTAAATGTTGTCATAATTATTCACCTCTGATTCGTTCTATTTATTTTATTGCAGTCAATACTAAATCGGATAAAATAGTAAGTTCGACTGCTTTTATTTTGCTTCTCTCATTTTCAATAAGTGTATCAATAAATACTCTTGCTTTATTGATAGCCACATGAGCGGGTTCTAATTCAAATCTCATATAACGACATGAATGTATTTCACCTTCCATGAAATAATCTTTATTTATCTCCCTTAATTGTTGCGCTAAATTAATTGCCTGTCGATGAACTCCGCGACACATTAAATAAGTATCCGGTTCTGCTTCGTTCTGAGTTGCAGTAACTACAGGGAATATAGATGATTCAATTTCTTCTGCAATTTCGACGGCAGTTTGTAGTTTGTTTGACATATTCCACCCTGATATATTTATTCGAAGTTATTGTTTAATTCATTAAGAGCTTCAAACTGACGGATTGATAATCGTTTTATTGCTCGCAACATAAAGTAATCATCATCCTCGATGGTTTTTTTAATTGATTCAGTGCTTGTATTAATAAAACATGCATTTCCGCATTAATTTCAATAGTACTCTCTAAGTAATATTTATCCCCAACTGATATTTTTTTTCATGTTGATTGTCCTTATTGTTTATTAACTATTTGTCCCATCCAGCCATAGATTACATATACGGGAGCTAATAACCTTTTTGCTTCTTGTTCATTGAGTGCCTGAGCTTTAACGCATATAGGGCGTGTTTGCTCTGTGTTGGCGCGCTCAATTGCAGCGAAGAGAAAAGTTTTCATGGTTTGCCTGCTGGAATTAAGTAGTTAACCATCTCTGGATGATTATAAATAATGTCTTTCGCTTTTTGGTTTGCTTCGTTCAGCTCCATAAATACATCCACTAACACCATGTATTCACCATCTTTTGAATACAGTGAATATATAATTTCATTATTAAAGCACCCTTTATTCAAGGAGTGAGATGTAATTTTTTTGTTTCCATGCTTGGCTAAATATGAATCAACGAAATTATATTTTTGAGCCAACTTCATGTTGTAGTTTATTCCTCTAGCACCGCAGAGTATTAGTACCCATCAATTATGCAGTAACTTCTAAAAATAGCTTTACGTACGTAAAAATGCTGCTATTGTGATAAGAGTGATAGCAATGTCACACAGCTTATTAATTTCAGACCTCGCACTCGCGGGGTTTTTTGCTTTCTGGGGGAATGAATGCCTGCACCAGTCAAAGAGTCTTTAATTATTCGCCCTGCATCTGAGCAACCTACATTTGATATGGATGGCAAAGAGATACTGGTTTTAAATCCTTGCGATGGCTGGCATATCGGTTATGTTCATTTTTGGAATGAAAAAGAATATAACGGCATCTATCGATGGATAGACGAAGAGTTTGAACCCCGCTATTTTTACGTTGCTTGGGCACTTTTACCCGATGGCTTGAAAATGAGTGATGCTTTTGAGAGCCAAGGCGCTACACCAGAAGAACATGATCGCTATTGGACTGGAAGAGCAAAGCCAAGCGGGAAATAAGTTATCAGCACCAAACTTCAAATATACACCTCACTGAATCACGCACTCGATTAACAGATAAACTTTATAATGCGCCACCCTATTTTAAGGCGTATTGATTCTGTTACAGGCTATTCAATTGAGATAAGAACCTGACCTCAGTAATATTAACTGGCTAGTTAGCAGTAGGATGAAATGACCTTTAACGAATAATAAAGTGAGGTGTTTATGTCTGATGTTAATAAGCTGGATGATAAAAGCTGCTCATTCGACCCCGATCAATTTAATGCTAAGGTTGATAACGTAGCACCTGTCGGTTCTTTTCCTTGGGCAATGATTCAAGTGTATTTAAAGAAGCCAGTAGGCCGTAGTGGTTGGGCTTCCAATGTATACCTTATCCCTGAATACGATAACTCTGGCAATCTCATCTATATTCAGCAATCAGATGCAAATGGTAATCCTTCAACTTGGGTACCTGAACCGAAAGATATGCTAGCCTGTGATTGGGAGTTAGTGAAGATAAAACTAAGGCCAGTTGAATGTATGCTGTTTTTTGATCTTAAAATAGGAGATGGAAAATCTCCTGATGGTAGTGAGCATCATTGGGGATATCAGAGCACAAAGGGAATAATAATAGGTTCAGTTACATCACCTTTTGGCACTTTGACTAATCTTCAAAGCACTGTAGGCATTAGAAATCTCTTAACGTTCTTTTCATTTGAAGATACTACCGGTACTTTCCCATGGGTGCAGTTGGCAGTTGACACCCAAAATCAACTAGACCTAAAGAGTAAGAATTTTGAGGTAACAGTTGGTGGTTCAACTTATAGTCTTGGCTCAAGCTCAGATTCTGATCTCACCTATCATTATGGTGACGCAAAACAACTAAACGACCTACTGAAACAAAACGTAGGTAATACATTGTCTTTTTGTTTCAACTGGAAATAAATCCACGTACTGAATTCAAGGCTGCTTAATGCGGCCTTTTTTTTGTTTTCTGTCTCTTGTTGTAACAAAATGGCGATGGTATCTCTAACAGGAGTCATGCCTGTTATCTGCATCTTAAATTTAGTAATGATAACTACTGATTATTATTAATAATTATATTTATTTGTAAGAGTTAAAATAACAAAGCTAATTTAATTATCTCGTTGACGTTAATGAGATAGAGCATTAGATTTATTTTGTAAAATTTAATGCATGAAATGCAGAAAACAAAATTTGAGAGAGAAAACATGGATCTGGAACGCTGTAAGTTAAAAATTTACGATATAAAGAAAATGGGGCTATATGACTATAAGGAGCATAAAGAACAAAACGAAGGCGTTTCAATTTTCATAACTGCCTTAAGTAAATTTTTAAGTGGAAAAAATGTTATTAACACTAAGATGGAAATTAGCACAAATGTAAATGTTTATTGTTATGACATAAAAGAATTAGATAATTCAAAGGGAGAGTATGTTATTTTTTTATGGCTAGGGGCAAGTGATGCCAACGCAAAAAAAGTCATTTCAATAAATAAAAATAACGTGTTAGGTCAGAGAGCATCTAGTAAAAAAATAATGGAATGGATATAATAGGCACGCCGGCGTATTTTTATTTTTCATCAAAATTCAAAAAAATAGTAATGTTAGAATATAAGGGATCTTCTGCGGACTCTAGCTTAATAGAAAGGTATTTAAGGTCTTATATTAATAAT
>NZ_CAWQMW010000070.1:0-3344 GCF_963895965.1 Xenorhabdus sp. PB30.3
AGGGGCAACTAACTCCCGAATAAATTCGAAATCCAGGGCGGCATCGACTTGACGGACTAAATGATGTTGAGGCACAAGCGCATCGAGCGAGAGTGTTTCGGGCGGGAAAGTCTGGGGAGGGGGTATTCTTAACATGGCGGCAAGCTCCGTCGGGTGAACGGAATTTGATTAAATCAAAGTGCCGGATAAAAAACCAGCACTTTGTCAGTAATCTGAGGGAGGCGGATGCCTCCCTTTTTTGGGTCATGCTCACAACATCTAATTATTGGGAGTATGACCAGATAACAGCTTTTCCCTTATCTGTCGTTTGCAACTTTTCGAAAAGACGATCAAGAAAGTCACGCTTAGACTCTTCATCTGGCCACGCTGAAACAAAACTATTAGAAATATGTGATGCCAAGAGAAATTTTCGAAGAGCATTTCTCTTCCAGTAAGACTTGAGCACAGCCTCATAAGTTAGTTCAATCAGGCGGGGGTGATTTGTGTAGCCAAAACAGAATTTTCCTCTCTATGTATTGTATTTTGCGCACCATAAAATGTGCGAAATGGATTTACATTATGATTTGGCTGAATATTATGCCAGTGCTTTATTAAAATATCTGAGAATGAAACAACAATAATAGAGAAGAGTTTTGATATTTTCCAATGTCCACTTTGGCACAAAGCCGACAGTCTGATTAGATTTCTCTCAGGTCATCATTAGTGTCAGACCGAGTCTTAGTCGGTACACATTATCCTAAACCTATTGGTATTTTTTCGATTTGAGATATGACGATTTCACAATCAAAATAAAGTCAGTACGCTAAATGTTTTAGCTCTCTATGAAGCAGTTGCGACTATTGTGTTAGGAGTTATTAAGATATCCGAATAACTCATTTTATGCCCCAATATCTTATATGCTTTAGCTTTTGTTTTTGACCAAATTTAGCTAATGGATCAATATTTATTAAGCTTTGTGTCTGTGTGGCCAACCTGTATTTTCTGATTCGGTGGCTATTCAGTCTTTCTATCGACATGACTTATGCTTGGAAATAGATTAAATGACTGCTGAATTTAACTTACATCAAATCTACGATCATAACCTGAACTTTCTTATTGGTGCTGGTGCTTCACATGGTTTTCTACCGACGTTAGCACTAGAGATGAAGCTAGATGGTAGTAAGTGCACATTCGAGACACTTGCAAAGAAATATGAAAACAACAAAGACATGACAACACTACTGTTCATGTTGTACTACCGAGAATGTATTAAGCCTGGTTTACCTTTAATTCCAGCTAGAGATACTCCTACTTCTCTTAGACTGCCAGATAAAGAAAGTGTTATTCAAGAATATAAGCGGTTCATGACTACTTTGATTCACGTCTTAAACAAGCAAAAACCGTCAGCCAAAAAAGCAAATATTTTCACAACTAACTACGATAATTGCTTTGAAATTGTTAGCGAAGAATTGATGGCAGAAAGAACATCTCAGTTCAACGTTAATGATGGTAGCACTGGTTTTCAAGCGCGTACTTTCCACACAAAAAATTTCAATAACCGTATCGTAAATAAAGGCGTGTTTGACCGCCACGAACAGTTTCTTCCTCAAGTAAACCTTCTGCATGCTCACGGCTCAGTACATTGGATGAAAGGCAAAAAAGATGGGGATATTGAACTTAATTACGGTACTAGCTGCTATAACATAGAATTCAATCAAGACGAAAATAATATTCTAGATGCCTGCAAAGTGATTCTTGATGATACAAATAAATCGCTCAATGACCTGAGTGAATTTGAACTTAATACAGATTTTACGAAACTTCGTTCTGACCGATTTTGGCAGAACTATGACAAGATGCCTATCGTAAATCCTACAAAGTGGAAGTTTTATGAAACCGTCTTTGAAGAGGCTTACTATCAGATTCTTCGTCACCTCAGTTATGAGCTTGAACGCCCTAATTCAGAGTTAATTGTTTTCGGCTTCTCTTTTGCCGACGAGCACATTCTCAGTCTTGTACAGCGAGCATTGTCTAATCCGTCATTAACCATGTACGTAATGTGCTATGACAAATCAACGAAATACAGGATGTCAGAAATATTCAAAGAGTACCCAAATGTTAAGTTGATTTACTCCGAAGATAGCAAATTAGATTTTAAGCTTTTCAATGATGAATACTTCACGATAAATAAACTAAACAAACCTATGTCTGAAGAAACCATGAAACTAATTCCTAAAGCTGTCGTTGGTGGTGTCAAATGAGTATCGCAATTGGTGAAGTAATTTCAGTTAAAGGTATTAATATCACCGTAACACTATACGAAGAGTCCAACAAAGAGGCGTTGTTCTATAACGGTGAAAAATTCAACGGCGTATCGATCCACGAGTTCATTTTGATTCGTCGTGGGTTCAAGGATATCGTTGCCAGAGTTCAAGGCGAATACCTAGATGAACGCCTAAAAGACGAAGAGAACGACTGCTATATCCGTAAAGTTGAGTTAGTACCAATTGGGTATTTCCAGTTCAATGAATTTCATGAAGGCACAAAACACCTGCCAATGATCCGTGATATCGCGTATTTAATGAGTGACACTCAGGTTAAATCTATCTTTGGAAAGCCTGATGACAACTTCGTTGTCGGTGAAACGCTTACTGAAGAAATACCTATATCGCTACCTTGGGTAAAGCTATTCAACACTCATATAGGAATTTTCGGCAATACCGGTAGTGGCAAATCTAATACGCTGACTAACATATACACAACGCTATTTCGCAATAAGCTGGACAAGCTCATAAACAAGAGTCACTTTGTTGTTATCGACTTTAATGGAGAGTACACAAATAACCAGTTAATACCAGAAGGCGATCATAAGAAGGTATACCAATTAGATACTCGCAATGATGATGGCGATAAATTTCCACTCACTAGCGGTTATGTTCAGTTCGACCATATCCAACCTCTACTAAAGAGAGTAGAAGCGTCATTGACAGCACTAGATCGTGTGTTTGACGTTGGAAAAGAAAAACCAGCAAACATGCTATTGTCAGTGATATCACTTCGAAGGACTAACCAAGAAATTAAGAAGGTTATGCCACTTTTGCTTGCTAAGTTTTATTATAGTGAACACAAGCAGCAGGTTATGAACCAGAGTCCACCAGAGCAAACATTCCACATGATAATTGATGAAGCTCATAACATACTGTCGACCCAATCGAGTCGCGAAAGTGAGAGTTGGAAGGATTATCGTTTGGAGCTATAGCAGAATCATATTAATATGACATAATAGCTGGATTCATATGACAAAGGATAAAGTGAGATGGGCTATAGTCTGGATTTTCGAAAGCGAGTACTGGCATATAAAGACA
>NZ_CAWQMW010000071.1:0-3284 GCF_963895965.1 Xenorhabdus sp. PB30.3
ATATCAGTATTTATACTGCATGACCATAGTCCATTCTCACCTGTTTTTATCAATTCGTTATTATTTAACCCAGCGCATAATTTATCCTGTGTATAAACTTCGTCAACATACTCAGGGTTAGCGCTTAATGACAATGTTATTTCAGAACCAGGGGCTGCGTATCCACGTATGGTAAAGTTTTTGGTTAGAACTATTGATTTATCTGTTGGGTAAATAATATCAAACTCTTGCTCTGTATTTGGTATTGTTGCTGTTATGGTATCACTATCCCATGATGTATTATCTTTCTTTAACTCTTCAGCTGTAATAGTAATTTCATATTCATTGTTTTCTTTAATTTCTTTAGTAAAATAATTATTATATGGGATATCACATTTCCATTTTCTATCTGAGCCTACCTTACATTTAGTATTTTTTTCATCTTCGTGATTAATGGAGTAACGAAGTTTGATCTCAGTAGATAGACGACCAAATCCCTCTACAGGTATGCTTTTTCTCCTTTTACTTAATTTTGCACCCCAATCCGGATTGTCGATCCATATTTTTTTCATGTATTGAGAAAACCAACTTCCTCGGGTTATTTTGTGACTCAAAGGGGTATCAAAATGTTTTCCTGTAACATCTGGTTCATATTTTCCTGTAACATCTGAAGCAAAAAAGAATGGACGAACTTTATTGCTATCTTTAACTTTAAGAGTATCATTTGTTGAGGATGCAACACCGATGATTGTATCATGCCAAATAACCGGGCCACCAGAGTCTCCAGATTGTGCAATTCCTGGCTTTAAATCTTCATTTTCTTTTATAAGAAGCCCATAATTTTGTTTATAATCTATGGCGTTAGTGACAATATTAACATCAGCTCTTTGCTGTTTTTCTTCTGTATTTTTTGTCTGCTTTCCTGTTGTTGGTTCAATTCCCAAATTACCATAGCCATATATAGAAGCGTTATAATAATCCTTGTCTATTTTTTCATAAGCTTCATCATAGTTAAAGAAACGACGAACATGACCATAATTAGCTAAATTAGTAGGATTATCTAATTTTATTATTGCAAAATCTGAGGCTATAGGGTATCGAATGAAATTTCTATATGATGCAGTGCCAATTACTCTTTTTTCATAATTTTCAATCGAATATGTTTTAATGTTTTCAAGGTCACCCTTGCAATGTGATGCTGTCAAAATATAGCTCGGAGAGATCAGCGAACCACTACATGAAAAAATATATTTTCCTGATTCATCTTTAGCATGAATATTCACAACCCAAGGTTTGCATTTACTATTGTTACTATCAATACAGCTTTCTTCTCCTCCTGCAATTGTTTCTATTGGGTGGGGGGGCAATACAGTATCTGAAAATACATTTATGCTGTAAGATAAGAATGAGAGGATAAAAAATACTTTAAATATAATCATAACAGCCTCCTGAATGGGGAGATTAATTATTTTTTTCAATACAGGTCATATGGTCATTACCTCCAGTACATTCCAGTGTTTTATCTTTCCTTGCTGGATAATTTTCATTATCAGATGTTTCATGGATAGTAAAAAGATACACCCCTCGTTTAGCATAATATTCATTGTCTGAACGCCAATTTCCTTTTTCATCAGGAATTATTTCTTCCGATTTGACACCATCAGATAATACTATTTTAGGGTGGAGAGTTTCTTTGAAATCACTGATTTGTTTATCATTATTAGGCAGGGAGGTTCCATAAAAGTAGATAAATACATTATCGATGATGCCATATTTTACAGAGAACTCTTTTGAGTTCAGTATAGTGACTTCGTCATTGCTATTTTTAATGGGAACATTTGGTGTTCCTGTATTTTTAGCTTTAATTTTTATAAAACCGGCAGGAGCATCACTAATTTTGGTTTGCCAGTTATTTCCAATACGAGAAAGAATGGGGAGTGCATGCTCACCATTTGAATAGTAGTTTACAATTACATCAAGAGGTGTTTTTTCTGTTACTTTCCCTTCAATGACAATCTGTTTAGAATTGTCGTCTGTTGAAGTAATAAATTCATGCATAACAGGTTTTTTGATTTTTACCGGACAACGAGCTACTCCAAATTTAATTTCTTTTTTTCCGGGTAGATTATTGTCATCTTTCCTATTCTGGTTAAAAAGCACAGATGCTTTATAGTAATTAAAACATTTTGCGGTTAAACCTTTAAGGCTCCATGTGCCGGAATTCAGATCAACATCAGGTGTATATTCTTTCGTTGATTCATAAGGATGAGTGTAATCAGGAACATCAAAACTAGAAATTGATACTTTAATTTTTTTAGCATCATTTGGAGTTTTAGTATTAATTAAACCGGATATGTCATATTTTCCATCAGGTATAATTTGAGAATCCTTCATTGACGTTATGGTTGCCCCACAAGGTGGCCCTTTAATAGTAATTCCTGAATTATCAATACCCTCAATACTAATTTTTCTGGGAACCAGTTCGCAGTTTACCCAAACTTTTGCCCGCCATTGAGTCCTTTTTCCTTCTATAAGCTTAACTTTATATTTATTTTGGTCAAAATTAGTGACAAGATAAGGTAACGAGTGATCTTTCATAAGGCCCTGTCCTGTAATGGTAATATAGTTATTTTGGGCCTGGGTTTGTGGGTCAGAGGATATAATCTCTGGTGGTTCCCATGTATTATCGATGCTTATAACCGTATGATCACTTTTATCACTGTCAACATAAACATTTAAACAGTTCTCTCCGCTACATTTAGCAGTTATTTCAAGATTACAGTAGTATTTATAAACTGTTGTCTTCCATGAAAATAAACTTATTGGGGTTGTTCTTAATATAAAAGTGCATGCTTCATAATTATCTCCATTTTTTTTAAGATTTGCTTGCCATATTACGTACTTTGTACTACCTTGACAAAATTCCCCATGAAACGGGTTGGCGTTGTCACTATCCTCAATTGTCTGATTATATTCACCTCCAGATTTTAAATTAATATTTTTATTTCCAGAATCATACATACAGTCACTACCTACTACTTTAATCTCAGAATCATATATACTTAAGTTTTTAAATGTTAAGTTATAATCTTTTGAAAAAACAGTGTGATTTTTTCTAGGATTCTTGTGTTCTTCACTAGATTTAGCACTCTCATTGATTAATTTAGCTACACTAACTGTGTTAAAGCAGAATAAAGTGATGAGAAATGCCATGAAATATAATTTTTTGTTTTTCATGGGGTAACCTTAACTAACATAATAATTTTAATTAAAAGCCATGTATGTATTTTTTATCAAATTAGATT
>NZ_CAWQMW010000072.1:0-3254 GCF_963895965.1 Xenorhabdus sp. PB30.3
TAATAACACTAATAGCTATAATATGTGGTTTTACTGCTGCTAATATGTATTATGTTCAGCCACTAATCCCCATCATCCGGGATAACCTATTGGTATCTTATGAGAAAGCATCCATGCTATATTCGTTATCTCTGGTGGGTAATGCTGCGTCACTATTTTTTATAATACCATTAGGTGATTTTTATAATAAAAAGAAACTAATAGCTATTCTTTACCTTATTTCATCATTGTCGTTATTAGTTTTTTTTGTATGCGACAACTATTACGCCCTGTTATTGATGTCTTTTTTAATTGGCGTTGGAACCTCAGCCATTCCATTGATTATTGCAGGATTAAGTAAACAAAAAAACGGAACGATATATATTGGCAGGATCATGGCTGGGGTACTGATTGGTATTCTTTTTTCAAGGTTTTTGTCAAGTATCCTTAGTGAAATTTGGGGTTGGAAATCAATATATATTATTTCAAGTATTTTGATGGCTTTTTCTGGTTATTTTTTATTAAAAAATTATTCGACACCAGAAAGCATAGAAAAAAACATGGTTAAAAATTATCGAAACATTTTATTTATGAATATAACAGGAATCATTAAAAATGACATTATCCGGTATTATTGTTTTAACGCCTTTGTCATTATGTTCGTATTCTCTGCATTCTGGAGTAATGTATCTATGTTTCTGTCATCATCCTTTAGTTTTAGCCAATCAGAAATAGGTTTTTTTTCACTAATTGGTGTTGCAGGTGCTTCCTCTGCTTTATTTTCATCTTATATTTTAAAACTAATAAATTATAAAAACAAAACCCTCTATTTATTATCTGTTATAGCATTAATCATTATGGCTAGTTCTAAAAAATACATTTTAAGTACGATAATAGGCGCATTGCTGCTTGATGCGTTTATTCAGTTAACACATGTCAACAATCAAAGGAATTTGTATCTTTCTTGTAAAGGGAATGAGGCGCGCGCTGCAAGTTGTTACATGACCAGCTTTGTAATCGGTGGTGCCTTCGGCGGGTTGATTTCATCCTATATTTATACACTGTATGGGTGGAGTTGGGTTTTGATTATCTGTGCAATTATTTCTTTAATTCCAGTATGCTTAAACCAAAGATAAAATAATCATGAAAAACATTAGCACATCACTATCAATAAATTGGAGTTCTGCTCCTCGTTATTTGGCTTATTTCTTTATCGGTTCAACAATTAGCCATTCATCACAACATCAATAATTCTTTCTAACGATTAACCGCAGTAAAGGCATGAATATCAAAGTTAACAGATACTGATTCAGTACTTCCTATCTCAATCACCTTCCTCATAAATTCATTGAAATACAACTCACCACCTTCCTGCTCAATATAATGAGTGACATAACTGGTGGATAAGAAAAAGAGTGCTACTTCTTCTGGTGAAAGGAAAATAATGTTGGCAAACACTTCGCGCTGTAGATAATACAGGTGGGAACATTCACTCATCAGTTCCAGTGTATTATCATATTGAGTGAGCCGTGGATCACGATATTTAGCCCAGCGAGTAACCAGCTCTTTTTCAATGTAATCTCGCAATGGACCATAAACCAAAGGAAAATCGTACTTATAGGCACAAAACAATCCACTGGGTTTTAGCCAGCTTTTCAGATTCATCAGCACCGCCTTACGATCCATCCAATAAAAAGAGGTAGCACTTGTGATCAGATCATATGGGTGTGAGACAGAAAAAGTTTCTGCTGGTGAGATATTAAAAATGATATCAGGGTAATTATGACGCGCCCGTTTAATCAATTCATCACCCAGATCAATCCCTTCAACGTATGCAAAGTATTTTTTCAGACGAGTCGTAGAAACACCATTACCACAACCAATATCTAATGCTGCTTCATTCGTTGGTGCACGAGCTACAAGTGAATGATACAACTTGTCAGGATAAGTAATCTTGCCTCTGACAGCATCATAAGCTATTGCATTTTTATTGAATTGCTTCATTTAATGCTCCCCATACATCTGGCTTATTTAGCATTTATTCTAAATGCAATATCCGTTTTTTATGGTCTTCACTTTTTAATTTATTCTTTGGTTACAAATGTATTTACACCAGTGAGATTAGCTGTGAAGTTCCACAACTTTAAGGCTTCTGATAGATCAATTGCGTACTCACAAACACCGGCAAAAGGCTCTTTATAATCTGATGCAAGCCCGGCAACATCACAATCTTCACAATAAAGCCCTCCCAGTCCATTCAAAACTGGGTTTGTTGCAGCCCATACCTCAGTTGCAGCACCTTGTGCCGGAGTTTTAAAGGTTGGGTCAATTGGATTGCCATCCTTATCCATCCATCCCTCGCTTTCCATCTCTTCATAAGACAAATGCCGCTGAAGTGGGGTAAATATTTTCCCCGGATGCAGAGAAAACGCCCTGATGTTCTTATCTTTACCATATTCATCCAGCTGTAATGCAAAAAGTATATTTGCAGTTTTAGACTGTGCATATGCCACCCACTTGTCATAACCGCTGGTAAATTGAATATCATCCCATCTGATTGGTGAATTGTGATGCCCAGCAGATGAAACACACACTACTCTCCCTCCTACTCGAATATTATTCCATATGAGATTTACCAGTACGTAATGCCCAACATGATTTGTGGCAAACTGTGATTCCCATCCCAGGCCAACCCGTTTTTCTGGAGACGCCATAATACCTGCATTACAAATCACATAATCAAAGAGACATCTATTAGCATGGATATAATTCGCTAATTTCCTGACAGAATTAATGTCGGAAAGATCAAGTGGAAGAATTGTAATATTGCTTAGTTTGCTTAGGGCGTTAGAAGCATTCAATATATCCCTTGCCCCCACGACCACATGAGCACCTGCTTCTGATAGCGCTTTAGTAGCCTCATATCCCAGTCCAGAATGTCCACCTGTGATAAAAGCTGTCTTACCTTTAATATCAATATCTTTAAGTATATCCGAGGCTGTCGATGATGAACTAAATCCTGAGTTGATCGGTTTTTGGACTCGCATAAAATTCCCTATCGCTATTTTAATTTAGAAGTAGTCCGCTCTTACAAATTAAGTATAAAATACCTTTAAGACAGTAACTTTATCATTGCTAATAGAGACAGTCATTCAACGAATATCTATACACTTCGTCTTTCAAGTTGCCTCTTTGTTGGCTGCGCCCGTTCACCCCAGTCACATAGTTATCTATGCTCCTGGGGATTCTCTCCCTTGCCGCCGCGACGCATCTTG
>NZ_CAWQMW010000073.1:0-3163 GCF_963895965.1 Xenorhabdus sp. PB30.3
CATCGGTTGCCATTTCCCGATTTTCATACAACAAGCCGATATAGAGTAGGCAACCGACTTTAATCGCTGGCGTGAAAACCAAGCCCTTATCAAAGCGTTTACCGATATGTTGCTGGCAGACTTCCAACGCAGCATCGGCATAGCCCGTTAATAAGTTATCATCAAGGGTGTAATCTTCCTCCAGTCGGCAATGCTGTTTGATTTCACTCAGGGGAATTTCAATCTGGCTCATCGGAATATCCCTCCCTTGCAAAGCAGCTCTAGACGGGTGTATTTCGCATCGGGGATGACCGCCATAATGCTAAAAGCTGTGCCCGTCGTGTTTGCGCCGTGAAAGGTAATGCTGTTTGCTGTGGTCACATCAGCACGATAACGCAGCCAGATACGCACGGTGGCTTCGGAGAACACGGCGCCGGATGCCACCAGCTCCCGCCCGCTAATGGCTTGGACTTCTGCCCAGACCGTGGCTAAATCCACCCAGTTGTTGAGAACTTCACCAAATTTACCCCGACTGGCTTCATTTTTTCGGATTGTCACCCGATGCCGTAATCTGCCTGCTCTCATTCGTTACTCTCCTTGTCTTGTTTAATTTCCACGGTTTGCTTCCATGCTTGACTGAATTCATCGCCACCGGCACGGGGAGATAATCCTTCCCGTTCACGAGCTTCATTCGGGCACATGACACCGGATTTAATGGCAGTTTCATAACTCTGGAAACGTTCTTTCGGATTGGCGCGAAGTAGATCGGCTGTGTCAAACTCCACCTGATAACGAACACCTCGTTTTGGTGAGTTCATCAGCAAGGCGGATTTGATTTGCTGCTCAAAGTTAGCCAGCCACGGGCGCATAGTGATAGTCAGAAAAGCACGGGAGGCTTCACTAAAATTGCTGTAAGTGCTGTTCGAATATTCTTGCAGAAAGATCGGACTGACATTGAACATCCGGGCGATATCGTCAATGGTAAAACGGCGTGAGGCCAACCATTCGGCATCCTGATTGCTCATCCCCAATTGCTGGTATTCCATCCCGCCCTCAAGAATAGGCGTTTTGCCTGCATTGCGAGCGCCTTTATAACGTTCAAGCGCTTCCAGTGCCTTATTACCCTTGATGCCATCCAGCCAGTCAGCGGCTTTAATCACGCCTGCTGCCATCATGCCTTCTTTCATAATGCTTGCCCCGTGGCGCTGTTGCGCCAACCCCAAACCCAGTGTTTCACGGCAAATGGTGACAGGTGAGCGCCCTAAAAAGCCATCTTCGGTGGCATAGCGCAAATGCAAAATTTCTTCCTGTAGGTAGGTTCTGACCTTGCCGCTATAAGGTTCGGTGATGGTGTAGGCAAATCGGTGATCCGATAATCGTTGCGGTACAACCGCTGACGGCGGGTAAGGGTGCAAGGATTGTGGCTGTCCGTCTTTTCCCCAGACTATGACCGCATAGGCATTACCATTCAGTAGGCAATGGCGCATCAATGTGCGTTTAAACTGAAATGGGGTCTGGCAGTCGTTCGGGAACTCGTTGAGTAGATAATCTACAGGATGATCGCTCAACCATTCGCGGGATTCTTTTCCGTTCTGGTGCTGAACCCGATAAAGATAACAGGGCATGGTGGCGACCGCTTCACTAATCACTGTGACGGCATTCATCACGGCAGGTAAACCCTCGGCTGTCGAGGGGGAAACATGTTCGCCCGATTTAGTGTTAGTTATGCCTGCCAGAGAGAAAAATTCATCCATCGTCATACTGCGCTGTTCTGGAGTACTTCGCTTAAAAGGCCACATCATCACACCTCAGACAATTGCAGCCAGTAATGACGCAAATCAGTATCATAGGGCTTAACCGCATTCAGGGAGCGTTTGGCAATCTCTACGCCGCTTTCAGGATAGGCGGGTAAACTGGTGATAGTAATTTCCCGCAGTTCAGCTTCTAATACCGTTCTGATATACGGCTCTTGACTTGTATCCCATTGATCTTTGATTGCTCTGAATCCAAAACTCATTCCGGCAATATCACCCCGCTCAACCAGTGTCAGCACATCGCGTCCTAGCTGCGTATCAGGCGGGGTTAGTTCGAAACGTAATCCGGTGGCATCCTCACTCAATTGCAATGTACCGGACGTAGTGCGGCCTAACAGGTTCATATGATCATGCTCATACAGTGCCCTGATATCAGCACCTGCCGCTAGACTGGCGCTAAAGGCGTTAGGGGCGAACTGTTCGACAAATTCATCCCACAGGACTTGTGATCGGCTGTTCCACTTAATCACATAGCCTGTCAGCTTTTTATCACTGGCAGAAAGTGAAGCGGTGCGAATTTCAAAATCATTCTTCATCAATAGACTCCAAAACTGAAAGGGGGCGGTGCCCCTTATTCATTAACCCGCTTTAGTGCCTTTGATTTCCAGCACTTTGATTGCATTGGAATCCACCAGCCCACCACCCAGATATTTATCAGTATGTACCTTATAAAAGCCCGATTCGGTGATATTGTCGGGACGGGTACGAATGCCCGTTTGATGGTCAACGATGAAGTAACCGCGTTTGAAGTCACCTAGAGCAATGATGTTATCCGGCATAAATTCGAGATAATGGACAGGCAAGCCCAGCAACATATCGGGATCACCTGCCTGTAAACGCTCCCGCCAGATGTAATCCCCGTTGCCATTTTTCAGCTTCTGTACTTGCGCGGCAGTTGTGGAATTCATCACCCATATTGCATTCTTGCGGTATTTGTTTTTGAGCAAAAATTTCAGGTCAATCAGACTATCGGCTTCAAGGCTGGTTGTTTCCAGTTTTTGCAATGTACCGAATGCACGTACCTTGTCAGCTTGGGTATCACGGGGATAAGACAAAAAGCCTTTTGCTTTTTTGCTACCGTCACCGCTAACCAGATCTGTTTCTTCGGTATCACCGAAAGTATCTGCGATCTCAGCAGTCAGCCAGCCTAAAATATCCACATCACTAAAGTCGATAATTTCCTGTGTGGTTTTGGGATAGGCATAAACCGGAAACAGCTTGATGCTGACTTCTTCCATCTTCGGTGTCGCCGTCTCACCGCGTGCCTTACCTTCTTCTGTGTGGGCTACGGCTGCGCTACCGACCGAAACAAGCTGTTTATATTCATTGCTGCGAGTGGTCTTAATCGTACAAATCCGGCGCATAACCGA